>CAZEMW010000782.1:0-1940 GCA_964513105.1 uncultured Fibrobacterota bacterium | reverse complement strand
TCTGGCTCCGATTGTAAATTGCAGAAAGTACTTCCGCCAGGACTCGTCGGTAGCCCGGTAGCTATTATCAAAGTAGTACTTGTCGGCCAAGGCCTCGCGGGTTCGGCAAATCTCCTTGAGGCGTCCCCTGTGCTTCGGGTCGGAGATCGTGAGATCAAGCAACTCGAGTGCACGGAAAAATGCCATCCGCCCGTACTCTTCATTGCCTTTGTTTCGCCACTTAATAGTCCGCTCAATTTCGCTTCCAACATTGGCCATCTGTTCACACAGAGACATCGTGAACCAGCGTCCCTGAGCCAAATTCGTGTGCTGCGGAGCTACTTTATCCAATATTCCACAACTTTCTTTATTGCGTTTCGCACCGTCTCATCCCCAACATCCCGGGTGAAATTGCCCTGCGCAGGACGGAGATTTATCATTGAGTCGAATTCTATAAAATCCGGGTCGGTCTGCTCCAGATCGGGATAGAGGTTTATGCCCCAGAGATCCTCTTGTCGCGATCCTCTGTCGAGAAGAAGCATTTCCTGATCCGAATGCAATTCGGCATCAACAACCATCCGGTTTTCGCGAATATCTACCACCGCAATCTCAAATCTCAAATCTCAAATCTCAAATCTCAAACCTCAAACCTCAAACCTCAAACCTCAAACCTCGAACCTCGAACCTCGAACCTCGAACCTCGAACCTCAAACCTCAAACCTCAAACCCGGCCAACCGCTCTCCCGCTTCTTCCCATTCCAACAGAAGGCTTTCATGTCGCGACTCAAGCACGTTTAACTCCTCGACTGCTTTGGCAAGGCACTCGTGGTCCAGGGCATTTGAAGGGTCGTCGCGGCGGGTGCGGACCGATTCCATCTGCTCTTCGAGCGAAGCGATCTCTTTTTCCAGCTTTTCGACCCGACGCTCAAGCATTTTGCGTTCCTTGCGTTCCTCCATCCGACGCTGCTTGTCTTCTCTGGCCGGTGGGACCGTCTCAGATGTGGGACGGGTCGGTTCTTCGCATGCGGGTTCGTCGAGCGACTGAAGATATCCGGCTTCAAGATAGGAGCGGTAATCCTCCAGAGAGCCGGGGAAGTCCCGGAACGTTCCGGTTCGGATTTCGATTATCCTGTTCGCAAAACGCGACAGAAAAAACTCATCATGGCTGACCACAATCAACGACCCCTCGAACCGCGCCAGCGCATCACCGAGACGCTCAACCGATTCGACATCGAGATGGTTTGTTGGTTCGTCAAGAAGCAGAATGTTACCCGGGTTTGCCAGGACTCCGGCCAGTAGTAATCGGCTTTTCTCGCCTCCCGACAACACCGCGGACTTCTTGAGGGAGTCTTCGGCGGTAAACAGAAACGCCCCCAGAATCGAGAGTACCTGTTCCCTGTTGGGTGCACCGACAAATCCCGCAACCGTGTCGAATAAAGTTGTGTCCGGGTCAAGTAGTTCCATTCGATGTTGACTGTAGTATCGGAGTTCGGCATTGTGGCCCAGGTGCACCGAGCCGGACACAGGCGGGAGTACCCCGCCGCAGGTTTTCAGGAAGGTTGATTTTCCCGTACCGTTCGGGCCGATAATCGCTATCTTGTCCCCGCGATTCATCGAGAACCCGATATTCGAAAGGACGGTCCGATCCCCATACCCGGCGGATACCTGGTTCAAAACCAGCGGTACCGCGCCGCTTCGAGAGGCCGGCGGCAGCCTGAACTGCGCGACCTCCACGTTTGCGTCTTCATCGGGCAGCTCCTCCTTGAGCCGTTCCACTTTTTTCTCTTTGGAACGAGCCGCCGACGCCTTCGTATTCTTTGCCTTGAACCGTCGGACGAACGCTTCGTTCTTTGCGATTTCGTCCTCCAGTTTCGCCCGACGCTTCTCCCGAGACTCCCGATCCTGCTCTTTCCAGACCAGGAATTTATCGACCGGACCGCCGTACCAGGTGAGTACACCGC
>CAZEMW010000781.1:0-1940 GCA_964513105.1 uncultured Fibrobacterota bacterium | reverse complement strand
TCGATTTGCCAGCGAGGATGACAAACGACCTTGAAGCCATGGCTGAGGTAATGCGAGAAATCTGTAAGACGAATGAATCCTTCGACGGCATTGTCTTTCACTCGGATTCAGTTCAATGTCGCAGGATTACCGAAGATGCTCACTATCAGGGAATACGGGCAACATTCCTTGGCACGCTTGAGAACGCTCGTATCCATACGCAGATAGACGTTGGCTTTGGAGACGTCGTTTATCCCGGGCCAATAAATGCGTTGATACCAGGTATGCTGGAAGAAGAGTCTTCTGTTCAGCTCCCCGGATATACAAAGGAGTCCTCCATCGCAGAGAAGACGGTCGCGATGATCAGTAGGGGTATTCCCAATAGCAGGATGAAGGATTTCTATGACATTTGGTTACTATCCGACAATTACGAATTTGACGGCAAACAGATGCATGAAGCTCTGAAAACGGACGCTTGCATCTCGCGAAATGCCGATCCCTGAGGAGGTGAGCGCATTTCTGTTAAGTGTGGCCCCGGTGGGCCGTAGAAACACGAGGATGTCGCATCGACAAAACATGTGAATAGAAACGCCCTTAGGGCCCAAAAAGGTGGGTGGAGCCGCGCCACAGAGTAGCCGTGGCGCGGTTACGTTGACGAAACAGCAGCCTTAAGTTGTCAAAACCAACTGCTGCCGTGCTCCCGAAGTAGTACCGTGGTTCTAGCGGGAGCGGCCGGTCCCCGGACGAAGGGTGCCGCGCCGGGAGACGGTTGATAGTCCGTCGTTGATCTTGAGTCGGTACGGATACACCCCCGTTGCCGTGGCGGATTTTCCAACACTCAATATCGCCGTTTCTTCCGCTTTCTTCCGGATTGTCTCCACAATCCTGCCGGTAAGACTGTAGACGACCAGCTCGACCTCAATACCTCCGGATCCATGCACGATGAGAGCCGGACGCCCGGCTTTTGTTGATTGAGATACCGTGACCGGCTGCGAGAGGGCCGCGCGAGATCCGGCTTTCGTGGCATCTCCGAACACTATGTCATCTTCAATCCGGTAAAGCGAGTACCCATAGAAACACTCCGCCCTCTCGTTTTCCGAAACTTCCAGGACACCGTTTTCCGCTTCCGACTCCTGAGCGAGGGCTGTGGGGATGCGAGCCTGGAAAAGCGAGGTGTTCGGGCCGGTTTCCACCACGGTAATCGTTTCGGTATCCCAGGCGCCGTCCCAGGCACCCCTGATGGTAACCCGGCCTGAATCGACGGCATCGAATTCGTCGTTCAACGCGGCCTTCAAAGTAACATACAGCTCTGTGCCGGGGGCCGCGATGTCGGTGCCGGCGGTATCCTCATTGGCGGAAATCCATACCGATTGCCGATCGAGCAGCAAGGCGCCAAGGGTCGACAGCAGTCCACGTTGATACACGGCCCATGCCTCACACCGTCTCCAACCGCTATAGCTTTGGCACTCGTCGGGATTGTAGGGAAACGCATCATCCCATGGCGCTCCATTCATGGCTCCACGCACGTTTTCCAGTTTTCCCGAACCGTTATAGGTGCACGACCAATCCGTATCGGCGCCAAGAAACCCGAAGCCGCTCTCGGTGGCTCGATGTGAAAAATGAAGACCGCAGGCATTTCGTCCGGCGATCATATCGATATTTGAAAAAGAGAGTGGACGGAGTTCATTGGTTCCAAGAATTTTGTCCGCGGTTATAAGACACGTCGGGTACGAAGCTATATCGCCGGTATGGGAACGCACTACCCAGGTTCCTTCACCGCGTTTTCGCCAGTCCCACAGATTCTGTGAAAGACTGCTTTCCCGGTTTGCATATTCGGTCATCCGCGTAACGGCATTATCCGGAATATGGCTTGGAAACAGGCAGTAGGAGTACAGAATCGACATAAAGGGAATATCCATATTACAGTAGACACACACGGTATCGTCTACACTGTCCAAGCT
>CAZEMW010000780.1:0-1950 GCA_964513105.1 uncultured Fibrobacterota bacterium | reverse complement strand
CTTGAAAATAGCGGTACAAGGGACGAAACACAAGCAGAATCATTGTGTTTACAGATCTCTAATAATTACTTCACATTGTGCTAACACCACAGCGCACTTAGAGCATTCGTTTCGACCTCTTTTGTCAAAATCTCAGGACTCGCTATTCGCGCCGGCAGTCTTGCACATCATCAAAATCGAGGCGCCATGCGTACATCCTTCCGGGGCGTAATTGTCGCCGCCCACCCAGAAAACCGTATGATCCATGATTCTGCACCCATTTGGATCACACTCTATATTGAAGCATTCGCCCGAGATATGAAGCATGAGAACAGCCGACAATACCAGGTGTATACGAACGGCAGTCATTTCCCCCTCCCTTCGATAGTGGTAATGACATCAAACACATTGGAGACGTCCCGGTAGCGTTGGGTAGCCGAAAGAGACTGAACACCGGCCGGCGCCGCGCCTGAAAGGGAAGCCTTTATTGCGGCGCGCCGTGCCCGGTCTTCCTCATTCTGTTCCATTGGGATGCCTCTCAAACTGGTTAGATTGGTGTTGTCCAGTTCGGGGATGTGGAAGTAGAGTACGCTTGCGTGACATGGTCCCACGCGGATGAGGACTGGATAATAGCCTTCCTCTTCCGGCCAGGTATTTCTCAAATCACTCAGATCCCCCCTAGCCCCAAACACTGCCTCGCCATCATCCCACCTGCCGTTCTCGAAAAAAACCTGTACCCACCCGAATGAGATTCCCCTATACATAAAAGGAACGACAAATCCATACGTGCTGTCGGGCAAATAGAGAATAGAATCAACGGGCTGCCCCGGTGTATAACCGACTCTGGTGCTACCGTCCGAAACGTAGAACGGAAAGGCTTTTCCAGTGACAATGTCGGCGGTATCGACGATTAGCCCGTAGAATCTGCTGTTGGGCTCGTTCATGCCACGACTGACCGATTCCTTTCCGAACTGAAGCCTGTTCCCGGCGGCCTCGTACACTTCCGGCGGCGCCTCCGCGTTACCGTCCAAAGCCGATACGCCGGTGTTCAGCGCAAGAAAAGTCGCAACGATTTTCAAACTGCTGTTCATAGATCCTCCCTGATTGGTGAGTTCCCGGCACCTTTGCGTTTAGATAACCGCAAATAGAGGCACATAAAGCAGAACACAAGCAACCTCGATTTGGCAGAGCGGGAGATCTCAAGCATTACGGGTTCATTAAAAGCGGCGCGCGAGATTACCGGAAATGCTAAAAGGAAGGACTGGCGAAAAACACTTTCTCTCATTCTAAATCTCCTCGCAATTCGGCTTTCGACTCAAGAATTGTTGACAGCTTGTAGTAATCCATATCCTCTATTCGCCTTAACCATTTGGATTTCAACAGCTTTTCATGAAAACTTTCCTCAAGGAGCCGCATTTTTGCTTGTGCCCTTTTGAGGGAATCAAGGGTCAGTTCCGTCTTTTCAGTTCCGGCAAAAGCGCTGTCTACATCCTGCTTCACCCTCATAGCCGCATCATCAAGTACGTCAATCCCGCTGTTGTGAGCAAAAGAGGTAAGATTTCGCTTTCCCTGCGAAGGGATATGAAAGTACAGTACCTCGCTCGACATGTACGGGTCTTGCAAAGTGTCCATTTGAATCAGGACCGGATCTGCCCGTGTCTTTCGCCAGGCTTCCCGTATCTTCATCCAGCTCCTGGCGTAGTAGAAACCGTCTGTGGGAAAAAAGTGTGAGCAGACTCCCATCGAACACGCTACCATTACCATGTAGTGGGGCGTCCCCCCTACTGATAAAATCACGCCGTATCTTACCGGTTCCCTGGTCTCCTTGTTGCCAATGAGATCCTCAATCGTTGTGGAACAACCAGCACTCAAGAGAGCGCTTTCTTTCATGTCATATAGTTCCACTATTTCTCCGGTCTCGAGATCTTCGGCATTTGTTTTGGGGGGGAACGGATGAGCCCAGCCCAAAGC
>CAZEMW010000779.1:0-1956 GCA_964513105.1 uncultured Fibrobacterota bacterium | reverse complement strand
CGCTTTTTCTAAGTCAATCTCGCACAACGTCTTACGCATAATGCTCGCTCTCGACTGCGAAGCTTGGGCTAGTCCGGATCCGAGTAGAACCCTTATAAGAAAACGTAACCGGGACGTCTCGAATGATCTTATCCTCCAGGAGGTATTCGGGCGACTCGGTTTCTTCTTTACGCGGTCCGGGAGCACCGTACCCGGATGTCGCCGACATTGAGGAAACCCCGTAGAGATGAGTCCCGAAAAACAGCAATTCCATAACGAAGAGGCAATTCCGGTTGCCAAGGTATACCACCTGGAGCCCGGGTATGTGTATGTCAATGCCCAGGGTGCTGTAATTCGCACTGTGGTAGGCAGCTGTGTTACCGTATGCTTATGGGATACGCAACATCGTATGGGGGGAATGAACCATTTCATGTATCCGCAAGCGGGAACAAAGGACAAACGGACCGTCGTCTATGGTGATGTGGCTATGCCGGTTCTGATTCGTCTTATGAAGGATTTCGGTGCGGAGCGCGAGAAGCTGGTGGCGCAGTTGTATGGGGGAGGCTGTCAGTTCGGTGATGAGAAACGAAGCGTCGGACCGAAAAACGTGGAAGTGGCTCGATCGGTGTTGAAGGAGTTACGGATTCCTTTAATTACCGAGGATACCGGTGGAAGAATGGGGCGCAAAATCCTGTTTGAAACCGCAACCTGAGAGGCCGCTGTGCTCAAAGTTCAAGCCCTGCGACGTGAAGACAGGTATCATCCGAAGAAGAAAAAGTACGGTGAGCCGCAGTAAGAAACCCCGCGGGCGCATCGGAGAAAGGCGCTCTCAGCGTATGAGAACCGCAGGGGCTTTCGAGGTTCGGGAAAATGTGTCGACTGTCTTCGGTTGGTGATTCGAGTCAGGGATATACTTTCCTCAGAGATCTGCTTCGTGCAACATTTGTGGGAAATAGTATCGGTTTCTTTCCAAACGGGTGAACCACGGTATCGATTGCTTCGGTGATTATGTTTACGCCTGCATGAAGATATGCCTGGAACACCAGTTCGGTGCAGTACAACGCGGTATCGGTGGTAAGGTCAAAATCCGAATCGAAGGGAAGGCCGGATTCCGCAAATGTACGTGCCCACTTCGCTGCTATTTCTCCGGCTGTATCCATGGTGCATCGATACAGCAGCATAGATGCTACACTTCCTTCTCGAATGACGGTATCGAGGGGCTCCAGACGAACTCGAGGTGAGGTGTTGTTGGGTGAATACGGCGATGCGTGCGCAACCAGAAGGGATGAGTCGGTGCGGATTAGTATTCCCAGATGGCTCATAGCACCCGGACCGGGGTCGAGGAATTGGACGGCCATGCTTCGGATCCGCGTACCCCGAAAGAAAACGATGTCACCGGTGCGGGCGCGGGTAAGGAGGGTAGCAGGGGTTCCATTCGGACGCGTCTGTTTTGAGCGATAGAGCAGGATTCCGATAAGAACAAATAACAGGAGTCCCACAAAAAAAGCCCCGCCTTTGCCCAAAGAGTGAACAAAGGCGGCCTTTTTTACTTCAGTTTCAGGTACCATTTACCATTTACTCGGACGCAGTTTATCGTGTTCTCTTCCGATCGACCGTCTTTGTAGTTCAAGGTATACGTGACTTTGGCATCATCACCCTCCACAGAGGACTCCCCGATGGAATATGATTCGATACCTCCGGCGGTGGAAATGCTTGACTTGAACACCGCGGTGAGTTTCTCCTTCGCGCCGGGCTCCTTAAGAACTTCGGGCGAGTAATGAGAAACGGCCGATTCAATGTTGCCGCTTTTCAGTGATCCAAGAAACTTGTTTACTGCGCCTTCCGGTCCCGCACCTCCACCGGCACAACCGGTAAAGAACGAATATACGGCCATTGCACACAGAAACCCACCGATGGATTTTGCTACACGCATGTTTTGTCTCCTTCTACACTTGGGTTATCAGATGAAGCCTTCAT
>CAZEMW010000778.1:0-1960 GCA_964513105.1 uncultured Fibrobacterota bacterium | reverse complement strand
TGGCGGCTGTTTGCCGTGGGGCGCCGCCTCCGCCGCCGGCGACCGTTTCGCCTATGAGCACGTTTGTGCAGCCGACCACGATTGAATCCGGCGGGCCGGTGCAGACAGCCATGTCACCCATACGGGCGGCAGGCATCCCGCCGATAAGCACCCCGGTGCTACCTTTACTGATCGGTCCGCCGACGTGCGGGACCGGGGGTGTTCCGGGGGTGGCCATGGGACAGGTGTGGAAATCCATTGCCCGCGCAGCCGGCATACCGCCTATGAGAACATTCGTCGCCCCGGCGGCAATGACCCCACCGTGTGCAGTTGTGTCTCCGACTCTGGCGGCGGGTTGACCCACGGCTACTCTTCCTCCACGTATTCCAGTTCAACCGGAGAAAACGATTCAATTATCCGGTCAACCACATGAGCAATCGTTTTCATCGTCTTTTTGGAAAAGCTGGTGGTAATAATGTATCCCCTGCCCTGCGCAATAAGGATTATCTGCTTCTGGAAAATCACTTTCCCTTCGGCAGGGCAAAACTTGTACACGAGTTCGTACGCCGGCACCCCGGACGGAAGCTCTTTTTCCCGTTCGGCAATCATGGTGAAGCCGGGAAAATTGGTCTCGTTCTGGCACGCCTGCTGACGAACATAGCTTGGAAGGTCGAGCTTTTTATCCGGCTTCGGGTCAACCGATATCACCAGGTTATGCTGCACCCCTGAATCAAAGGGGCCCTTGTAAGTGAACACGGTATTGTCTTCCCAGTCGTCGGGAAGCATCAGTTGGAACAGATTATTGGTGTGCGGCATATCAGCGTGCGGTCTCCTGCTCGGTTGGGAGCCGTCCGATGGTTGCATTGGTGTGCGATCCGACCGAAAGAATCGCTCCCAGCCACATCACCACTACGAGCGACGCAGCCGCCACCACAATGGACCACGTTGGGACATGAGGTATGCGACCGCGTTTTTTTCCGTTCCCCGACGACGGGGTTGCCGGAGTCGGGGATACCGGGGGACGGTTCTTGATGATCAGCCGTGCGACATTGCGTATCAGCTTCTCCAGAACCGACCGGTCGACGGCATGCTTTCCTTTGAACCCGAGGCACATACACAAATAGTACACCTCGAGGACATCCACGTTTCCCTGTGGTTTCTGCATGAGTTTGTCCAAATTGTCAAAAAAACGCTGCCCGGCGATCATATCCCCGAAGTAATCGAACTGGAGAGGATGTGATCGCCAGGGCCCGGACCATTGAGGGGGTAAGGTGAAAGCCTTTTCATCGATGAGAGCGACCAGTGCGTACTTGACCTTTTCGCGTTTTTCCGACGGAATCCCCGCCGAGCGGCAGTTGTTTTCGAACCGATCGACATAATATCGCAGAATTCGCCGCATATCCTCTTCCGACCCCATATCGAGATCGGGTGTCATATTCATTGTGATAAGAAAGAGATCGGTGCAAATAGTACTGAGAGACTCATTCCCGATCCCGGCATCCTTGAGATCGAGATTGAGCGTTCTGCTTTGTATGGCGGCTTCAAAGGTTCCGTTCATGAGCCTTCCCTGTAGCATCCGTGCCTGCATACGCTTGGTCGACGATTTCAACACATTCATGCGGCACTGAATTGCAGAAGAATACCTTACAAAGTAGCTGATGAGCTCGTGTGGGGGAAAGGTACATTTTAGGAACACGAGGTTGGGTCCTCTCCGGGGTTTCGACCCCAGACCACGACCTACTCCCGGCAGACGCCCCGTATTACCGTTTTCATTGTTGGGAGATCGTTTTTTTGCTGACGCCGCAAAGCGGGAGTGCCGGTTGAGAGGTTTGTGGCACGTCGGGAGGTCGTACTTCGGCACGCTCAGCAGCGTGGCTGAACGGTCGCTCATGAAAAGGCCTGACAAATTAGTACTTGAAACACATAAAAAAAAGCGAACTTTTCATTCTGTTCAAGGCCCTACAGTTAATCAGCGTCCAGC
>CAZEMW010000777.1:0-1961 GCA_964513105.1 uncultured Fibrobacterota bacterium | reverse complement strand
CAATCGGGAAGGTGCCCGTTTTCGGCCGGAAACGGGGGGTTCATCTTCCCGAAGTCAATTCGGGACTCGATGAACGGGGGTTTCCGGACAGGCACTAGTTATTTTGATAGTTTATGGTGTGCGCTTCAAAACGTTGATTTCAACTTAAAGCTGAGCGATTCTCTTCCTTACTCAAAAATTGTTCAGTTGAGGTCGAAAAGCAGAGCTGAAACCCGCGTCACGGAACCGGGGAGCCGGGGTGGATTGGATCGAAAATGGGATACAAAATAGTCATGACCTGCGACCGAACCATGGCCAGTTCGTATCATGGCCTGATGTTTCTGGGGTTCAGTGCGTGCCTTCCCCAGGGTGTCCTGCCCGACTGGCTGTACTATCCGGTTTTCTGTCCCGATACACCCGCGGATAAGCGGGGCGGACTTGTCTTTGCCAATTACGGCATGCGCAAGATCGAAGCCTCGTTGCTTGCCGACGGTATTGCTCGCGAAGATATCATTGTCGCGCATTCTGAGAAACTGGATAAAGTCATCGATGCCGATACGAAAGTCGTATCCATAAGCTCCAACGATCCACTGGGAATCGGGCCTGCTACCTCGACGTTTGTGGAGCTGTGGGGTGGTGAAGGGCGGATGGCGGTCAAGTTGCGCGAAGTTCTGTCTCATCCGGCGATTCGCAAGCACAAACCGAAAATTCTTCTGGGAGGACCCGGCTCATGGCAGTTTGCGGTCCATCCGGACAAGCAGAAAAAACTGGGGATCGACTGCGTTGTGGTGGGCGAAGGCGACGCAACGGCACCCGAGATTTTTCGAAAAGCCGTCGCAGGTGAAGAGCTCGAGCCACTGGTGTACGGAACTCCCGCGCAGGACAAAGATATCTCCGACATTGTTGGAGGCACCACGATCGGAATAATTGAAGCCACCAGGGGGTGTGCCCGAAGTTGCGCGTTTTGCATTCCGACCGTGAAAAAGGTCCGGTCGCGTCCGCTCGAGCGAATTCTCAATGAGGTGCAGGTTAATCTCGATGCCGGCAATACCGGAGCATTACTGCATGGTGAAGACATCCTTCTGTATCGTTCCGACGGTCTTCGGGTCAACTCCGACGGGGTGATCGAGCTGTTCGACAAGGTCCGCAATCACCCGGGCGTGCGCTGGGTGGGGGCAAGCCATGCCTCGCTTTCATCGGCCTTGAGCTCGCCCGAGACGATCGAAGGCATTGCACGGGTCCTGAAGCTCGGCACGAAAAATCATCCGGCAACCTATTTTCAGGTCGGGATCGAAACCGGGAGCTCCTCGCTTATTCGGCGACACATGAAAGGAAAGGTTTTTCCCTACGACCCCAAAGACTGGCCGTTGGTGGTTAAAGATGCATTCAGTCTGCTGCACGACAATCATGTTGTGTGTACTTCGACAATAATCCTGGGCCTGCCCGGTGAGACACCCGAAGACGTCATGCAGACCTCGGAGCTGATTCGTCGGCTTCGCCCATACCAGAGCCTGATCGTTCCGCTCCTGTTCACACCCATGGAGACCACTCGCCTGGAGTATGCACAGGGCATTTACAAGAAGGATCTCCAGCCGTATCACCATGAGCTTCTGGCAACCTGCTGGGATCACAACCTCGCCTGGCTTCCGTCGATGTGGGCAAACTACTCCCACAAAGCGAATCCGTTCCTCAAAGGCCTGATCAACGCAACCATTCACCTTGGAACCCCGCCGGTCCGACGGCGCATACACCGGTACGCAATGAAACACGGAGTGGATCTGGTCGAAAGACTGAACCGAGTGGAGACTTCGTCCGCCGGATAGGTCGGGATTGTCGACAAAACCGCGGTCCGGCGAAAAGCAAGGGGTGAAATTTGACTGAAATCCGACAGTAGGAAGATTCACCGAATACCCGTCGTTCGAAGGAACATCGGGCGCTCGGGGCGCATCAGAGCCTGCACGGGGGCATACTCATCGGTCAGG
>CAZEMW010000776.1:0-1968 GCA_964513105.1 uncultured Fibrobacterota bacterium | reverse complement strand
ATCCTCACCTTCACCCCATGTTTTCGCTTCACCCGAAGAATAGCCGATCTCTACGGTGTCGAGGGTCAAGCGTAGCGCATCGTTGTTCACGAATTCATGCATGATCAGCCATTTGGCATCGAGGTAATGCAGAGCCACCTCTTTCGTCTCTACATCGTAGGCGATCGTTGCGTCGACCAGTACGTCGAGTTTCTTCAGTACTTTGTTGTTGACCTGCGCCGGATCCGCCTTCAGGTGGACATTGTACAGCTCCGCCGAGAAACCCTCACCGGATTTAATGGTAAAAATGGCCGTTGTACCTTCTTCACCCGGATCCAGATAGATTTTTGCATTCTGAGCCTGCCAGGGATACACGCCGATGTCGTCTTTGAACGTGATGCATCCCTTCATCTCGAAACTGCCGTCGAGATAGATCCGGAACTCTGACGTCCCGTTCTTCCCACAGGTCATGTTATAGACCTTGTCTCCGATCTGCAGCGTTTCGTAACTCACCAGAATGCACGCATCCAGCTTTGTCAGGTTCGACTCTTCATCCTCGTTTTCCGTTCCATAGACGGTTTCCAGCTTGATGGTCACCCCACCCAGGCCGTAATCCCCGACAGCAAGCCGGCCGTCCGGGGGTCGGTACACGGCCGCGGCGGCAAGTTTCGTGATTCGTCCCCGTCCGTCTTTTTCGCTCATGTCTTTGACATAGTCCATGGTGTCGATAAGCATGGTCATATTGCGCAAGGCTTTCAGCGGAAAATCCTCGGTCAGCCGAATCGACCAATTACGCATGCGGAAGCGAAGGAGGTCGTCATTGTCGGTATCGTCATTATTGTTGTCGGTATTCTTTGCTCTGCTGTATGACAATGACATACCGTGACCGCCGGTATACAGCTCCACGTAGTCCTTGCCCCGCTCTTGCGCCGCCCCGTCACGCTCCCAGAAGCGTGCATCGGCAAAACTCCCCGGACCTATACCGACCCGGAACGGAAGCGGAAATGCCCGTGCGTTGAATTCTTCGAGCGACCAGCTTCCGTTACGTTCTCTGGCGGCCACGCATCGGTCCAGAGTGATCCGCTGTCCGTCCAATCCGAGGACCGAAAAGGCATCACCCAGCGTCAATGTCGCATCGGCACCAACCAGAATCCTGTCTTTTTGCGGATTGTCCAACCGGCGCTCGTACCCCAGATGCACCTGATCCACATGAAACGATCCGACTTTCTGTGAAACCTGACCCAGGGCGTCACCAAGCCCGAGACACTTCCCAAGATCGTCGGGCATCTCGATCCTGCCGTTGAGATTGACCGGCAGCTTGTTGAAATCAAATCCGGCATTGTCGATTGCGGCTGTCGGCAGTTGACAGTTCCCAATCGATTCAGAACCCTCCGTAATTCTCAGCCCCGCCACCTCGAGTTGAGGATCCAGAAGCAGAAGTTTTATCCCTCCGGTCGTGTTCACGATATCAAATCCGGCGGTCGGAATTGTCAGATTCCCGCCAAACTCCCGTAGCCGCACACTCGCGGCGGCCGTTCCGCCCGTAAACTCTTTTTTCGCATACAGACGGTTGATAGTCATATCCGAGTACAGATCGATCGAACCGGCGGTCACCGGTATATCCCCCGACTGCTTTTCAAAGAAGCCGTCGGCCACGGTGAACAACGGAAGGCCGTTCTCACGGGGTGAGATATCGATCTGGAAATCCCGCGCCGCATAGGTAATCTTCAGACCGCCGTGAATACGCAGCCCCCATCGATCGTCGGAGAGTGAGCCGACGGTGCGCTCGTACACGCCCGCGGCGTACAGTTCATCGATTCCGTCGTTGCTCAGGACAAACGCGTCACTCCCATGTGTTATCGCATCGGGAACAGCGGCCACGATGGTATCATTTTCCGGGTCGGTGTCGTAGGATTCACGAAAAACGCCCCCATCTTTCCAGGAAGGGGTATATAGCCGTGCACCCTCCGGAAATGTCATCATATAGGC
>CAZEMW010000775.1:0-1968 GCA_964513105.1 uncultured Fibrobacterota bacterium | reverse complement strand
TTTTTCGGGTATATGCGGCGTTGGGTATGCTTTCTCTTGCCGTTGTCACCGGTTATGCACTCGAGCCGGTTAATCCGGATCTCAGCGAGGAGGGCCGGGAGGTTCTCAATTATCTGGAATCGATCTATGGTGAAAACACACTTGCCGGCTACAATATGTATCCCCATACTCCGGATGTATACGAACAGACGGCACGACATGGTGCTATCTGGTCCGGGGATCTGCGATGGATGAACCCGGAAGAGCTTTCCAGGCAAACCAGGAAGTACGGCTATATTCTCACCATTCACTGGCATTGGGACTACCGCGGCGATCTTCGGAGAAGAAATGTGAATAAGAACCTGGATGTGGGCCGAATGTCAACCCCGGGAACGGAGGAATATCAACAAACAATGGTCGAGCTGGCCGAAGCCGCGGAGAAGCTGCAGATTTTTGAGGATGAAAAGGTTCCGGTACTCTTCCGGCCGCTTCATGAGATCGACGGTGGATGGTTTTTCTGGACCGATAAGGAGAACCCGGAGAACACGGCCAATCTATGGCGCATGATGTACCACTATTTCACCGACTCGCTCGAGATTGATAATCTGATTTGGGTATACAGCGCCGGATTATCCCTCAGGAAAACGGTTGAATTCCGAAAAGGATTCTACCCGGGAGATGAATACGTTGATATATCCGGCATTGATCTCTACAATATCGATTACGATGATCCGGAGACCTATCAGGCTTACTTTGATACGATGTCTCTTGTGACTCCCGGAAAGATGCTTGCTCTCTCTGAATGCGGCGGCAATCCGGAGCCCGATCACATGCAGGACGGGTCCGGCCCCCGTTGGCTGTATTCACTCCCATGGTGGGGCACGCCGTCGGGAGGAAACTCCCTGGAATGGGCCACTTACACCATGAACCATGAGTATATGCTCACGCTCGACAAGATACCGGCGTTCGGTGTGGAAAACAACGTACCGGCGGTGGGGATAACAGAGCCGAAAGACAATGGATCGGCGTTTTTTGCCGATCAGGCACCGATCATCACCGCCTATGCGGTTGATCGGGACGGCTCGGTTGAAAAGGTCGAGTTCACGGCCAACGATTCGGTAATCGGAACGCTTACGCAGGAACCCTACGAATACACATGGACCAATGCCCCGCGCGGATCCTACGATATCAAGGTAACCGCCTACGACAACGAGGGCGGTTCTCAGACATCCAACAATGTCCGGGTTGTTGTCGGGTTCGAGAATGTTGCACTGGGAAAACCAGTCGTTGCCTCTTCGGACAACAGCGAAGAAGGATCTATTCAGAAAGCGGTCGACGGGGACTCGTATACGAACTGGAACAGTGCCAAATCCGACGACGAGTGGATCTATGTCGATCTTGAAGATACCTATGCTATTGGAAACGTAAATGTACTGTGGGGTTGGAAAATACACGGCGAAGACTTCACGATCGATGTGGCTACCAAAAGCCCTGAGAGCGAGGATAGCTGGGAAACGGTCTATACCGCCGTCGACAAGCCCTGGATAACATGGAAAGCGACCCATCGGGCGGAATTCGAACCTGTTGAAGCCCGCTATGTCCGGGTACACGCAACCGACCGGCCGAATAAGCAGGAGTGGAGTGGATACAAACTGACCGAAATTCAGGTGCTGCACCCCGTGGAGCAGACTCGCGTCACGCATCCGATCACGCCCCCGACGGGTGTCCGTGTGAGTAAGCCGGCCGGGAGGGTTTTCTATGACGTTCGGGGACGAATCATAGTCGCCCCTGATCACCGCACGGCTGATACGAGAAACGCGGTGAACGGGGTGTTCATTGTGCAGGAAGCCGGCAGAGCACGTACGGTCGCCCGGGTCCGGTAGTTAGTGCCTGTCCGGAAACTCGCCTTGGTGTGTCGGCTGCGAAACCTGGGCTAGTTAGTGCCTGTCCGGAAACTCGCTTTAGTGCCTCGGCCGAGCGAGAAAGTGA
>CAZEMW010000774.1:0-1973 GCA_964513105.1 uncultured Fibrobacterota bacterium | reverse complement strand
CTATCACTCCCGGGTAGTTGTTCCCTGAAATCGGTCTCGAAGTGACTGTGCCGATTTTTTACCGAGGTATGCAGCGGCGAACCTGTCGCTGCCGTACCTTGATTTTAATGTGTTTCCAAGTGAAGCGTTGGCCCGGATTCGCACCCGTATCAGAATCAGCTACAATGAGCTTGTCGCCCCCGGACGTTGGGTCCGGCCCCCCGGACATTACTCTTGTTGAAACGCCCGGCTTCATTGATCCTAATGTATTCTTCCCCCGTAGCTGCCTTCCGGAACATATACTATAAATAGTGCTCGTCCGAAAACTGCCCCGTTCGCCGATCGGCATCGAGGTGAACCTGCGTTCAGAGCCGAAGAGAAACATCTTCAGGATTGAAATCGGGACTCGACGTCCGTTCTCGTTTTCCGGACAGGCACAAACAGAAGAGCGTCCTCGGAAGTTACGAATGAATACTTCCTTGGGGGCTTTCCTATAGTACTATCGGTTTATCGTCCGGCTCACCCGAGTTGGCCTTTAACTCCGTGCTCCGTGGAGGCGTACATATGAGACACCTGAAATCCCTGCTGGTATGTTCTTTCCTGCTTTGTTCGGCAACGCTTGCCGTAGACTACTATGTCGCTTCCGACGGGAATGACGCAAACGACGGCACCACCGAATCTGCTCCATTGGCTACCATTGGCGCAGCTGCCGAAAAAGCCGGCTCGGGTGATAGGGTGTATCTTCGATACGGAGATGTTTTCAGGGATTCGGCACGGTTTGGAGACATCGAGATTGCTCCGTACGGAAATGAGTCCGACGGGATGCCGATTGTATCCGGCAGCGTACCGGTCGAAAACTGGGATCTTCACGAGGGTAACATCTACGTGGCTGAGTTCGAGGGTGAACCCGGGTATCTGTTTGTGGATAATGAACTCGTTCGCATCGCTCGCTACCCGAACCGGGGCTGGCTTCGTACAACCACCTGGACCGAGAACGAAGACGGCACCAATACGGTACTCACCAGCGAGTCCCTTCAGGAGCATCCTCGACGGGCGGTCGATTACTGGAACGGAGCCAACATCCGATGGCATCGGCACAGCTGGTGGTTTGAGACCCGTGTGGTGACCGACGACGACGGAGCGGGGGTGATATCGCTGGACAAGAAGAGTATCATTCCGGTGAAACCCTACGATAAAAATGGATGGGGTTTCTATATGGACAATAAATACGAGGAACTCGACACGGCGGGGGAGTGGTTTTACGACCAATCTGCCCGCAAAGTGTATCTGTGGGCGCCTGAAAACAAGACTCCGAACGAGTCTCTGGTCGAGGTAGGAGTTCTGGACTATGGTATCAGGGCGAATGAAGCAACTATTCGCGAAATCGGATTCCGTCATCAGAAGGATTTTGGATTGCAGGTCGGGCGCACTTCCACAGTTACACACTGCCTGTTTGAGCACATCGGGAGCGACAGCGGCGGCACTGCACTAAAAGGAGTTTGGAATGCGCATAATTCGCTGGTTGCTCATTGTCGGTTTCAGAATAACTACAACAATGGAATCGGATGGAATGAGAATCCCGGCGTTGAGTCGCATACGGTTTTTGAATACGACACCCTGATCAACACCGGGACGGTTGACGGATACGGAGGAAGCGGTACCTGGCATGGAGTGGGGATTGTGATTTCGAACGGAAGCGGCATGTCGGTCCGACGCAATCGTCTGTACGGAACCGGATACGCGGGGATCCTGCTTGGAAGCGCCGGAGACACCGCGGAATACAATTATATAGAAAATGCTATGGCCACCATGAACGACGGCGGCGCTATTTACACCAACTGCGACAGCAGCACCATCCGATATAACATTATTGTCGACACCCGCGGAGGCATGGAGTCCTCGGGCCCCTGGGCAAATCTGGCGCACGGAATCTGGCCCGAGTTCCTTGAGGATTTCAACGGCAATGTCATTGAGCACAACACCTGTATACGAAG
>CAZEMW010000773.1:0-1983 GCA_964513105.1 uncultured Fibrobacterota bacterium | reverse complement strand
GGAAATACTGGGCGAGAAACTGTGTCGGGAATGCGATGAGATAGTTCCGGGGAGGCTTGTCAGAAGCCAAGCCCGGATTTGTTAATCTGTCACATCGGCTGTTGAAACTTCCGCAGAAAAAAATCAATGCGCTCCTGTTGTCCGGCGGCGGAAGCTGATATGGGGCTCTACGCCGAGTGCACGACTCACTTTCCGGAGAAAGGCCATGCTCACATTCTGGTACCTTCCCGATTCAAGCCGGGCGATGCAGGGCTGTGATGTTTTCGCTTTTTTCGCAAGTTCCCGCTGAGTGAGTCCTGCTTTTTGTCGAAGCTTAATGAGTTCAGTTGCCAACTGATACTCCTCTTCCAGCGCATCATATTCTTTTTTCACTTCAGGGCGCCTTAGTTCCTTCTTCAGGAAGTCATCAAAATCAGTCAGTTTCATACTCACCGTACTCCTCTATGAACTCTTGCATCAGCCGCAATGCGCGGTCTATTTGTCGCCTATCGGTCTTCTGCCGTTTTTTCACGTATCCGGAAGTGATTACGTAAGTTGCTCCCTTGAAGTGGAAATAGAAAAGTCGACAGATATCATTTCCTGCTTGTACGCGCAATTCTCTCAATCCGTGGGCGTTCTTCAGCGTCTTGGCATGGGGTTCGCGCAATTCATGCCCGCATTCCCTGAGAAGCTGTATTGCACGAAGGGCTTTTGCCTCCAGTTTAGGTATCAGGCCGCTGATGAACTCCTCGACCTTTTCCATCAGTATGACCTTGTATTTCATTTTGAAAATATACCATATATGCTATCATGGATCAAGGCAAATCACCTTCCATTCTAAGCCGGCAGATCGAAGGTCAAAAATCAGACTTCGACATCTCGGTGGAGCTCACTTCGGCTGCGCTCCTTGCATCGCAATGCAGCGCCAGGCTCAGCCGCCAAACCTGTGCTACGATGCACTGCGGCGCGCTGAGCTTGCCGAAGTGAGCGTGCCGAAGTGAAAGGTGGAGTTGTAAGACAAACAGTCCATAGACGCACGACGGAATACACCGCTTTCATGGATCTCAAGCGGAAAAATCGGCTTGAGATCCATGCTTTCTGCGCATCGGAAACCAAGCCCACCGAGCCGGCGGAGCCGAGCATACAGAATACGTGCCCAGCCGGCATCCGGTCACTATGATCTGCTTTTCCCCAAAAGGGTATCTCGTGAGGGAGCTGCTCTGCTGCGAAAAGAGAGGACCTATCGGCGGCAAAAGAAAGTTGGTTTGCCACTCTGAATGAAGGATAACGCATTATACCGCAAAATGCACCACAACCCCCAAACCGCATCCGAAACCCGAATCTTCTTTCCCTCCGCATACGTCCTCCCCGAATACGAGATCCCGATCTCGTACACCCGCGCCCCCATCCGGGCCACTTTTGCGGTGATTTCCGGTTCGAACCCGAAACGGTTTTCGTGGAGGGGGATGGATTTGAGGATGGAACGGCGGAATGCTTTGTAGCCGGTTTCCATGTCGGTCAGGTTGAGGTTGGTGCAGAGGTTGGATAGAATTGTAAGGAGCCGGTTGGCGAGATAGTGCCGGTAGTAGAGGACCCGTCGTTCACCACCGGTCACGAATCGAGACCCAAACACAACATCGGCGCGGCCGTCGAGAATAGAGGCGACAAGTACGCCGTAGTCTCGAGGGTTGTACTCAAAGTCGGCATCCTGAATAACAACGATATCACCTCCGGCACCGACAAGCCCCGACCGCACCGCCGCACCTTTTCCCCGGTTTTCGGCATGCTCTATCACTGTTACTCTCGGGTCGGCTATCCGCCTCAGTATTTCCCCGGTTCGGTCGGTGGAACCGTCATTTATAACGATTAATTCGCGATCGAGATCATCGGGACGGGGGGCGGACAGGCAGCGTTGGATGAGGGGTGCTATGGTGGTTTCTTCGTTGTAGCAGGGGATCAGGATTGAGAGTTTCATAGGGGAGTATCTGCCCCGGCGGACTACCC
>CAZEMW010000772.1:1520-1997 GCA_964513105.1 uncultured Fibrobacterota bacterium | reverse complement strand
CTTCATGTCAAACCGTTCTGCTTCACTGCGCAGTCTCATTCCTTCGGCAAGCAATTTTCTATTATGAGCGTACCCGCGGGCGAAGAAAAGCGTGAGGAAAAGAAGCGGAATGATAACCAGTGCGAATACCACAAGTGCACCACGGTTCTTCCTGCGATAGGCTTTGCCCATTTTGCGAAAGAGGACCTCCTGAGTTGTGCTCAAAGCACCTTTCCGATGTTTCCGCCCCGACATTATGTCGGCTATTTCCCGTGTCGTGAAAACATCGGACCCTGAGGACTTGTCTATGCATTCCGGTTCAGCCTCCGCGGTGCGCAATAAGGGAAGCCCGATATTATCAAAGGCATCCAAGGTGCCGTTTTCGTGCTCCGGTTGTTGCTTACCCTCGGCCTTCAGATCACAGTTTGTATCGCCCTGATCGGTCTCTTTCGGATCTCTTTCCTCCGGCGAAGCAGACGACGATACGTTCGGAGCCGG
>CAZEMW010000772.1:0-1510 GCA_964513105.1 uncultured Fibrobacterota bacterium | reverse complement strand
TTGCGGAAGACAGCTCTCGGCAATACCTGATTGATCTTTTCCAAAAGGCATTTTGGATCCATTCTCGACATCTGAGAATTCCGAGCAAGCCAAATCATCTGCCGCGGGATCAGCCGTTTCTTCTCGCACGAGTCTCAGTTTGGGGCCCTTCTCCCCAAGACTGACAACGTCACCATTATCAACCAGGCTTTCTGTTATTCTCGATCCATTGAGGAACGTTCCGTTCGTGCTTTCGCAGTCTCTTATGAAGAGCTGTTCCCCTGAAAGAACAAGAACGGCATGCTGCTTGGAAACGATTCGTCCACGGTCTCCCACATGAATGTGAGAAGCGCTGTGCCGTCCGATTTTGTTTTCTCCTTCAAATACCGTCACCCATCGTTCAGGTGCGTCGGACTCATCAATTCTCAGTCGATATGTGATCGTTTTTTCCACCGGTACAAGCCCCCCGAGTGACGTAAACAACAGTTAGGCAAACCGCTTCGCCACGACCGCGCATGACGACAAATTCAGAAGTCGAAACTGATCTTTTTTGTGGTGTAAATTCATGGTAATGAACTATTTTCGATAGAGCGAAATAACCTTGTGAATACATAATATAAATAGATTCGCTGTCAGGCTCCACTTCAATTCAGTTCGGAGATGTCCCCTATGAAAATCAAGGCGAAACCCACTCTTCCAAAGCTGAAACGTTCGTCGGCGAAACCCCCTCCGAAACTGCAATCCTCTTCCGCCGCTCACGAATGGGAGACTGGATTAAAACGGTACCTTGAGGAATCCGGCATTGACCTGTTCGGGTTCCGACGCCGTCGACTTCTTTACGAGCGTCCCTGGTTTCTCGTTCTGGGTCCCGAAAGTTCCGGCAAAACGACTCTCCTTTCCGAATGCGGCGTGGACTTTCCCCTTATGTATCCCTCTGTTGAGGACGGCTATATTCCGGGAGAAACGGCTCAACCTTCAGTGGTCTGGTGGTGTGAACACAATGCCGTCTGGCTCGATCTTCCCGGACGGCTCCTTACCGAAACCGGCCGCCCCGCCTTGAAAGAGGTTTCTTCATTTTTAGCAAAAACACGGCCACAATGCCCTGTCAACGGCATTGTGGTGGTACTTGATAGTGCAAAAACTGCCGAACGCGATGTTGATGAAGTACGGGCGGAAGCCGCGTCGATACGAAAGGTTTTCGATTTTCTGATCAAAAGCTGGGGCGTTGAGCTACCGGTGTTTCTTGTTTTCACAAAGGCCGATAATATTGTGGGCTTTTCCGAGCTTTTCGCCGATGAAGCCGGTCGATGGAATGACCGGATACTCGGTGCAACCGTGTTGGGGTCCGAAGTACAGATATTCCCGCGAGTCGCCTTTCTCGAACAGTTTGAGCCGATGATCGAAAGCCTTACCGATATTCGATTGCGTATGCTCGCAAAAGAGACTAAAGAAGGGCGCAGGACTGCGATGTGCCGTTTCCCAATTGACATTACCGCTCTGAGAGAAAAAATTGCGGTCTGCGTGGCTACCC
>CAZEMW010000771.1:0-1999 GCA_964513105.1 uncultured Fibrobacterota bacterium | reverse complement strand
TGACCGAAAGGGGAGTCTGATGCTGCTCAGTTCCCGGTGGCAACACAAACAGTGTTTTCCGTGTTCGACGACTTCCAGCGGTCCCCTTCCAGAACCCCTGAAGAAAACGACGGTCACCTCCCCGGGTCGCAGACGGTGAACTCCTTTTCCAGACCGACCTCTCTCCGGTTTCGATTGAGAACTCAGTCCTCGATTCGGGCGAAATGTCGCATCGCCAGTCTCCATTATGGTAAGACAGCGTTAGGCCGCTTAACCACGCATACCCATAATTTATTGATTTAACACGACATGCAATTCCGTACGGCAGAGGCACGGAACTTGCAGAATCTAAAAGCGTATTACCCGTTTTGAAAGGGCAGAGCAGCTATGGAGTGGAAAAACGAGTACATGATACAAACCTCTGCCGGCGGGCGTGTGAAAACCTGGATGAAGCGCAGGCTGACGATCATTTTTGCGAAGCTCCTTCGTCGTGTCAGCCGCCCTTCCCCATCCGGGGCGTTCGCGGTGGAATTGCACATAACGGTTGATGAGTGGCTTTCAGATCTCCAGCGGCAGGAAGACGAACTTCTGATTGGATTTGTTCGATGCCGGAACTGCGGCTCGGTGTGGGAAGCGTTGGCATACAGCAGCTCGTTGCGGTGCCTTGAATGTCCCAGTTGTCATGCACAGGAAAGCGAACCGGCACACACCGGATCGAAAGACCGGGAGAAATGGTAGCCGTCGAATAGCCGTAGTAGGCGTTCACCCCGCTTTCGCACACTGGAAGGTCAAAGTGCTTGGCGCGGCATAGCCGCAACCAAGGAAGCTCATCCCTCATCCCTCGTGCTCGTAATCGTAATCGAAGTCTGCTGCAGGCTCCGTCGAATCCGATTACGCGCCGTCCTGAGCGGGGGTCGAAGGGAGCACGAGCACCGACCTGCCGGCACAGGTCTGAGCACGAGCACGAAATAACCCAAAAACAATGACTTACAAGGGATTTCTTGTAAGAAAAAAAAGATTTTACAGTTGAGTAGTATTTCGCTTCGACGTTGGCCCAGGTTTCGCAGCCGACGCACGGCATTCTGCGTGGGCTATGGCACGATCTTAACGTATCCCGCCGGTCGAGGCGCTGAATGGGGTTCTCGGACAGGGACTATTTAATCAGGCTATTGTGAAACCCTGGTTTTTCATCGATGCGCCGGCCTCGCAAGTCCCAGGACCTGGAGACGTTCGGCTGCTTTGATGAGGGTATGGAAAGGGTTACTCCGGACGTCCGCAGTTGTTTCATCTTTGGTGCCGGACGGCAAACGGACCGCTGAACGGCGACGGGCTTACCGACGGCAGTACTCTCCACTACCATAATGACGCTGTTGTTCTCATAGGCCACCGAGCAACCCTCCGGCAGATTAACGGATCCAAACTCCCCCGATATGGACTCCCCGGCGGTAATCAGCGCATGGCTGCCGGAAGAGAGCTCATGCGAGCGCACCTCGAGAACGCCGTCGAGAACAATTTCTCCCGATCCACGAATTCCGGTCCCTTCGTTCACCTGCGTAAAGACCAGACGAGAATCGGAAGTAAACCATACCGTGTCTTTCACCTCGAGCTCACCGGCACCAACCCGCACTTCGCCGGAAGACCGAAGCGACAGCACTCTGTTTCTGTCGGGCAATGGAAGAAATACCAGATCGTGAGAATCCCATACGGGATCACCTTTCAGAAAATGAGCAAATCCGTCCGGCTGCACGATAAGCCGCAAGTATTGTCCTTCTCCGCTTGTTTTGTAGTGCCACTCAATCGCATTTGTATCCCCGGGATCGGTGTTGAATATCACGTTTCCTTCATGGATGTCCATCACCGCGCCTTCGTTATAGCCCTGCGTGCCCGAGATGATAAGATCGCCGGGCCCTCGCTTCGTCAGTGTATCTCCGACTCCACCCAGAGACCCGAAATGCACGCGAGCCGCTTCATGGTTGACGCCGGTGAAGGTAATACTTTCATGTGCAATCAGCTCAAGCGG
>CAZEMW010000770.1:0-2001 GCA_964513105.1 uncultured Fibrobacterota bacterium | reverse complement strand
CTGTGAATGTTATCCACCGTGACATAAAACCACAGAACATACTTATTGACAAGTCGGGAGTTTGCCTGATTAGCGATTTCGGCATTGCCAAAATCTTCCAGAGCGCGGGTATAACCATGACCGGAATGGCGGTAGGCACCCCGGAATACATGTCTCCCGAACAGGCCGAAGGCGGAAGCCTTGATATTCAGACCGATATCTACTCCCTTGGAATTCTCATATACGAAATGGTCACCGGGCGCCCCCCTTTCACAGGAGAGAATCCGGTAGCAATTGCCTACAAGCAAGTACACGAAACACCGGTCCCCCCTTCGGCATACCGCAAAGACATTCCGAAGCGCCTGGAACTAATCATACTCAAAGCACTCAAGAAGAACAAAACGCAACGGTACCGATCGATCGAGGAACTCCTTCACGACCTGGATACCGTGGATATTAATGAGAAAACTGATCGGCCGACGGTCTCAATTACCAGACGAAAGGCCTCCGGAAACCAGAACAAGCAGTATACGGAGAAACGAATCACGGACAGACGAAGCGGTGATCGTCGACGAAGGAGCAGCGGTTCTCCGAGTGTGTTCAGCGCCGATTACTGGATTGAAGCGGTTCAGAACCAGGCGTTGTCACTCATCCTCATCGCAATTCTGGCCGTTATTCTCGCGATGCACCTTCTGACTCACGCTCACTAGTCCAGGCCTTGCGGTCGACTCACGGCGTTGTGCGGACGACCGGGGAATGACCTTGACAATCAGGTCTTCCTCGTATCACTTCGACAGGACCAATCCCTGTTCCTGCCGATAAACAATCATTGCATGTAACTGAAAGGAGAACACACATGAATGAAGAAAGCACACGAGACAAAGGGGATATCGGCGAACATCGAGCAGTGGAGCACCTTCTATCACAGGGATTCCGGGTAGTTTCACGAAACTATCAATCTCGAAAAGGCGAAATCGACTGTGTTGCATACGCACCGGACGGAACGCTGGTTTTTGTTGAGGTCAAATCCGCCCGGTCGCTTTCGCGGGGGCATCCCTTCACCTGGATTACACCGGCCAAACAGCGCACGCTGGCGGCAATGGCCCGACAGTATCTCGCGGATCACCAAATGAACTCGATCCCCTGCCGCTTCGACGTAATTGCAATTGTCGGCGAAAAAATAGATCACATGAAAAACGCTTTCCTGGTATGATGGAAACCGGAGGATTACCACATGAAAAGACAAACACTGTGGCTGGTTGCAAGTATTGCACTTGCACTTACAATATTGCTTTGCGGTACCGAAAAATCGGAAGTCGTAACATTTTCGGTTGGGGGAGCTCCGGCCGAGCTTGATTTCTGGAATGAACTGGTGAAGGAGTTTACCGAGCAGACCAGTATTCAGGTGGAGATGCTTCGGCAACCGACCGATACCGACCAGCGACGACAGAGCCTCGTCACCGCACTGAAGGCCGGCAAAGGCGATCCCGACGTGTTCCTGATGGATGTTGCCTGGGTCGGTCAGTTTGCAGCATCCGACTGGCTGAGCGATTTGGGAGAATACACCTCACCCGAGGATCTCGATGCTTTCTTCTCCAGAATAATCCGGGAAGCCGATCACTATGAGGGTAGCCTCATTGCGCTTCCCGTGTATATCGACGGTGGCGTGCTGTATTATCGAACCGATCTTCTCGAGCAGCTTGGCCGGACTTCCCCTCCACAAACCTGGAGTGAACTGGTATCTTTATCACAGGAGGTCAAACCCGACAAGAACGACTTCTACGGTTTTGTCTGGCAGGGCGCGCAATACGAAGGGCTGATCTGTAATTTCCTTGAGTTTGCCGGATCAAACGGCGGGGGAATTCGCATAGAAGAAGGGGCGGCACACGTCAACACACCGGAGAACCGGGAGGCGGTGGAGTTCATGAAAGCCCTGATTCACGAGTACGAGATTTCCCCTCCCAGCACCTACACCGAAATGAAAGAAGAAGAAGTGCGTCTCTGGTTTCAGCAGGGCAAGGC
>CAZEMW010000769.1:0-2014 GCA_964513105.1 uncultured Fibrobacterota bacterium | reverse complement strand
CAGGTAGACATCGTCGGAAAGCGGTATCACGTGTAGGGAGTGAATGTCGCTTTCTCCTGAGTGTAACCATCTTGCCAGGGGGGATTTGTGGAAGCTAAATCATCAATGATGCGGGCTTTTGTCGCGATGATAATCATCGGTTGGAGTTTCAGTCACTCAAACACAAATATCAACCAGTGGGTACGACGAAGCCCGCTTCCCACCAATGAACAGCTTCATGATATTACCTTCGGAAACGATCTTTATGTCGCGGTCTATAGAAAATTAACGCACACACGACCGGTCGTTTTTATGAACTGAATGATCGTATATCACACAAAGACTCTACTGTTTCAAAGGGGTCTTACATCTTTTCACATTCAAACGACTTCGGACGTGTTCTCCCGCCGACCCTCAGTTCTCCCCGGGGGTCGGCGGGATGAACAAAACTGCTGAACCGAAACAAAGCACTAAACCGGGATCATGAGGAGGGACATCATGCATTGGAATACTTGGACACTGTTTATTCTTGCCATATACGGTATCACAACAGCCGCATTGCCGCCGTTCGAAGCGCTTCCCGATGCAATCAGAACACGGGGCGGTTTCTGTGTCGTCGTCGGAACTGAAGACGGCGTACTGGAGGCATCATTGACCGCCGGCGGGCGAACACTCGTGCAGGGCCTTGCTCTCAGCGAGAGTGCTGCGTTACAATCACGAAAACACCTGTTTGAGAGTGGGCTGTATCCCCTGGCTTCGATATCGTACGTGGACTCCGCGGTAAAGCTGCCCTATACCGACAATCTGGTCAATTTTCTCATTGCCGACCTTGATGCTCTCGGGGCCAAAGGTCCCTCGATGGATGAGATTAATCGTGTTCTTGGATACGATGCGAGGGCGTACGTGAAACGAAACGGCCACTGGCTGAGCCATTATGTTCCGATACCTCCCGATGTAAATGAGTATACGCATTGGAAAGACGATTCAACGTTGAACAGTTATCAAGCCGATCATCGGGCGGGAATCCCCAATCAGGTTCGGTGGATCGGCGCTCCGTCGCCTACAGTTCGCGACAGCAATAATAACACGGTGAGCTGTGCGGAATCCGAGCGCGTTACCGGAGGGGTTTGGACCGGGACGTATGGTGCGGGCACGTGGGGGAAGGATGCATTCAGCGGAGTTTTTCTGTGGAAGCGCGAGTATCCGGAGTATGCCTTTGGATCGCATCGAACGGGTCGCAATCGGTGCTGGGCGGCAAATGACCGGTATCTTTTCGGCTATACGAAAAGCATCGGTGAAGGGCTGGTTGCGTATGATCTCAGATCGGGTGCTATCAAGAGACGGTACACCACTTTTTCTCTTCGCTCCCAGGTAGATCGAAGAGGACGGACAGGCCCCCATCGTTGGGATCGGGCACTCCTCAGTATTGCTCACACGTTGCTGCATGAGGGTAATCTTGTTCAAATCATTGGCAACAAGGTTTGGTACCTCGATCAGGAGAGTGGAGAGGTGCACTGGCATTGGGAAGCGCCGGGGGATTCCACCACGATAGTCGGCAACGGCCTGATTCAGGACAGCGTGCTTGCGGTCGCCGTGACTCACTACCAGGACACCGCGCCAGGCCATGACGTTTTCGGTCCGACACGAACCTACTACGCAGATTTCGGACAAATCGTGGGGTTCAATATTCACAGCGGGGAGGTCCTCTGGACGTTGGACGAGTTGCCGCATGGACAAAAACTGTTCCAGGAAATGATTGCGGGTGGCGCGGGACGCTGTCTGATAGCCTATACCGACAGGGAATCGTTTCACTGTCTTGATCTTCACAGTGGCCGTATCGTATGGAGTACCGATGAAGTTTCAGCATATGATAATGGCTCATACCGGGGTAACATCACCCAGTTACCTGATCGGGAACTGGTTGTTTTTTCTTCATTCATAAGATTCAGTGTACACGACCTGGGTACCGGAGCCCTGCGGCAGAATGAGTACCTTGATGCGCATTTCGGTGGAGATCCGTCGAGCACCATAACAC
>CAZEMW010000768.1:0-2017 GCA_964513105.1 uncultured Fibrobacterota bacterium | reverse complement strand
GGGTTAGATAGTTGAGAAGCGGAGCGAGGTGTGTCGTGGTATGCCCGTTGCGAACCATTGCCCCTAGAATCCACGCACCGTACAGCTCAAAGACGTACGGAGGTATGATCTTGTGCTCGAGAAATTCGTTAACCGCCCAGGGCAATCCACCGGTCAGAAAATATTCTTCCAGAGACAGCCGGCACGACAATTCGGCATACGAAACGGGCAGTAGCTCGAAATCCAGCGGAAACCGTTTTCCGCGACGCCCCGGAAGGAGGTCGGCTTTGCTGCGGACATCGTCGGCCGAAGATCCGGTGCACAGAACCAGGGTATTCCTGAGAGCCCCGCTATCCGCTGCTATCTTGAGGGCAAGCCACCACTTCTCTACGGACGTAATCTCATCTATCAGCAGAAGATGAAAATCAGAGGATGAATCACAAAAAAAACGAATCTCCGAAAGCAGCTCGTGCCGAGACTCACACGCCTCCGATTCAAGAAGCGCAACAGAACCGGCGGGCAGCCCCTGCGCGAACGCATGTTGAACGTATTGCCTGAGGAAGGTGGACTTGCCGCACTGACGAGGACCACGAACAAAAACAATGCCCGGCGGAGAAAGAGGAATGTTCTTCACCAGAGCCGGGGTATGCTCCAGCACAACCTGCTGCTCGGAGAGCTGCAGGAGTTTAGCGTCCCGTTTGTGCCATTCCGGATCGGTTACCCACGGTTGATGTATCATTCATACAATATAACTTATTAAAAAGTTATATTCAATCGATGGATAAATCATATTGCCACGGTCTGATGAGCCACGTGCCTGCTCATGAAGACGCTCCGGGAGGCGGGTTTTCGCAACCGGGGCGGAAATCCTCCCTCGCCGCGACAAGCCGGGCTACGAATGACTGGTGAACCGGTCCGATAACTGGTCGCACATCTGCCGTATCTTTGCCGCCGCATACAGGGGAGCGTATAGACGGGTCCCTGATTTACGACTGTTGCGGGACGACAGGATAGCGGCAAATCCGGGCGAAAACGCTCCTCGAAAACCCCCAGGCTCTTTGAATGGACGACATTACCCGACTTCACTTCGATCGGGACCACCGAGGCGCCCGAAGGTATCAGGAATTCTATTTCCGAGGTCCTCCCCTGCCGGGAATAAAGCTTTTCGACTCCCGCGGCGACCATCTCCTGTGCCACAAAGTTTTCGGCGATATACCCCTGATAAGAGCCGAAACCATACTGCTGGAATACTGCCGGCTCTATGCCGGCGAGGGCGCCAAGAAGACCGATATCAAACAGATACAGTTTGAATCTGTTTTCCGATGAATATCCCGACAGCCTTGAAAGCTAAGAAGAGTGTGGGGGCCGGAAACGCAGCGGAGTTGGTGGTTCGGGTTTCGCCATATTTTTTGTTGACGCCGAGCGGGGAGGCCGGGGTTGGTAGAGCAGGTGTCCGGCGAGACGGCGTTCTCCCCGGCTCCACGGTGCGTGAGCATTCGCACTTTTCAATCGACAACAGAAGACCATTCTATTTCTTCTCTGTGGTTCCTCTTATTCAACCGTCGGCGGTACCATCCGCCATTCCCCTTTACGCAAAACACCAACCGATAACAGAGAACCATTCTGACTTTTCTCTGTACTACTCAACTGTAAAATCTTGTTTTCCTTACAGGAAATCTCTTGTAAGTCATTGTTTCTGGGTTATTTCGTGCTCGTGCTCAGACTGTGTCGGCAGGTCGGTGCTCGTGCTCCCCACGACCCCCGCTCAGGACGGCGCGTAATCGGATTCGATGGTGCTCGCAACAAATACTCGATTACGAGTTACGCGCACGAGCACGAGCACGAGAGGATGAAATTCTTTGGTTGCGGCTTTGCCGCGCCCGCTGGGGTATGTGCAAGATTTCTGAAACCCGTATCGGCCATGAGATTTAGCCATTTTCCGCGAGAGACCGCGCATGAAATACAAATGGAATAGGCCGAAGGCCTGTACACCTTACGCAGCAGAACCGAAGGTGACAATCGCTCAGTTCAGGTTGTA
>CAZEMW010000767.1:0-2026 GCA_964513105.1 uncultured Fibrobacterota bacterium | reverse complement strand
ATCGCGTACTCCGTGAAATAAATCGGGGACATACGTTCGAGGATTTTCAGGCGGCCGTTGAAGACCTGGCAAAAAGAGGAATTGAGACGGTCGCCCATGTGATGATTGGTCTTCCCGGAGAATCCGTCGATTCAATGCTGAATACGGCCGAGAAACTGAGCCGTCTGCCGGTGAATGGGATTAAGATCCATCAGCTTATGGTCATTCGGGGCACCCGACTCGAGGGTGCTTTGCGAGAAGGCCGGCTGACGGTGCTCTCGTTGGAACGATATGCCGAAATCGTTGCAGCATTTCTTGATCGATTGCGCGGCAATCAGACAATTCATAGAATCATGGCGGATTCTCGTGAAGAATACGGCCTTGTGGCACCCCGCTGGTCTGAAGACAAACCCGGGAGCCTTAAATATATTTACGACTATCTCGGCAGAAAGTGCGGCATATAGCTGTTGCCCATGCCGAATTACCGGGAATATGAAGGAATCAAGTAGCTTTCATGAGATGCAAAGCTGCAGAAATGGTATAATCCAGCATCGGGCGTTCCCAATGCAGGGAAGCCCGAGTGCAACGTGACGGCGGCCGGTGCAGGTTGGAGCACCCGGATGACGCAGCCGTAGCCTGATTACCGAATTAGCACGCGTTTGGAAGGAGTGAGTACATGCAGTTCGGCGAAATGCTGAAAATGAACATGGAACGTTCCGGGAAGTCGTCCGCGGATGTGGCCGCGGCAGCAGGTATCCCCGAAGCCGTTATAGAACAGCTCTCAAACCCCACGCGGGTAAACGAAAAGACGATCGAGCTTTTTGCCGGGGCGTTTGGTGTCACGGTTGAGGTGTTCAAAGGTGAAAAAGAACCTGAACCGTCGTTCGAGGAGAAACGGGACGAGGCGATAGCGAATGCAAAATACCCCACGGTTCGCGCGTTCATTTTGAATTCGGAACGGTGCCGCACCCCGGAGGAAGCCGTCGAATCGATGGGGCCGGAGGCATTCTCAATTGCCGAGCAGAACCTCATGTTGCATTTCGCCACGGGGGCACTGTGTCGCTTTTGTGATACCGAAGCCTCCGATTTCGCCTTCGACCGGTACCTTTTCAAACTGCATGATCCTCTGCTACAGCGGTTAACGAAAAAGCCGAGCTTCAAGGCGTTGTCTCCGGATGAACAGGAAGAGCTTCTGGCGGAAGCACGAACAAATGTTTTTGCCTGTGAAAAAATTGAGAATATCGCCATACTGATACTTGATCAATTCACAAAAGAGCTCGATGAGCGCCTTGGTAAGAATGAAACCGGTTTTTACAAGGAACTGGGATTCCCATTCACCTGGAAAATCGAACCGCAACGCAATCGCATTGTGGTATGTGGACCGGACGGGAGTGTGCGTGAGGAAATCGAACTTCTTGAAGTCAAGAAGAAGGTTCAGGCCGACACGCTCTGACGACGGTACAGTCGGTTACGCAGATACGTGCATTCGTCGTCGAACGTGCTGAAGAAACTTCTATCGCCGTTGAAGCACAGCCATATGGCCTCCCGTAGTCGTTGCGCGACTTCACGGGCGGGTGGGCGTCGGTATGGATGCTCATGAAGGCAGTCCTCGATCAGCTCTCCAAGTACTTCCTGGTACGACCTACTGCAGTTTGAGACGGTTTCCGGATGAACCGGCGGAGGCAGGTGTTCGGCAAAATCGGGCAGGTTGATGCGGTATCGTGACAGGTCCTCAAGGATGGATTTTACATCATGCGCATTCTTGACATGTGATTTTCCGGTTGTCAGATGAAGTATGTTGACTCCGAGTGAAAAAATGTCCGACTTGCCCGTTATCGGCACCGCGGTACCCTTTTCATCGCAGAAAAAATTCTGGTGAAGGTAGCCGTCGTAGAAAAACGGGCTCTTGGGCACGTTAAGGTCCCTGCCAATGCGCTGGAACTCAATGCCCTCGATTTGGACGATTCTCTCCGGATCTTCCCGCCGAAGCTGCGCAAGCTCATCGAGAGAATGGATCGGACCGACATACCCGATATCTCCGATAGAG
>CAZEMW010000766.1:1552-2032 GCA_964513105.1 uncultured Fibrobacterota bacterium | reverse complement strand
AACCGACATCCCCGAAATCCGACGATGCCCAGCTGAAGCTCGGACTCAGTTACCTCAAACTGGGACAACGCGCAACAGCCAAGGCCGAGTTACAGAAGCTGATCGATCGTTTCCCCAACAGCGAATACGTTTCCCGGGCAAAGAAGTATCTTGCCACCCTCAATTAGTATCCGCTTCGGACGAAATCATTCCTCCAAAGCCCGGTTTCGGTCCCCAAACCGATGGCATAGCACAGAAGAGCTTACGGACATACGATGGTGTTCGCATTCCGGGCCGTCCACGATGGATGGAAGATCGGAGTAGTTTGTTCCCGAATACTTCGGCTTGAGTTTCGTAATTGAAACAGGACTCCGGGGCCGGGGTTTTTCCGGGGCGATCGGCTGGTGATCCGGTCTCGGAATCACCAACAAAGAATCCGACGGAATTCCGGCAGAGGCGCATTCAAATCGGAATCTCGAACCAGGCCGCAGTGGTGGTGAG
>CAZEMW010000766.1:0-1542 GCA_964513105.1 uncultured Fibrobacterota bacterium | reverse complement strand
CAAATAGTCCGTATTTTCTATCGCAGCGAGCGACTCACCCGGGGGCCTGCGAAAAGATAATTCATAGGATTCTTGATTTCCAGCGGCTCATATACGAGTTTTATGGACTCTATAATACCGAATCGGCAGAAAAAACGTTTCTTTTTTCAGACGAAAATCTCAATTTCCCGACGGCTCGGCGCCGTTGGGTAGGATACATCATTAACTGGAAACAATATGCTGCAAAAAAAACTTCTTACATCCCTTCTATTCCTCTCGATTTTCTTCGTAGCTTCCACCCCCGGTGCCCGACGTCCGTACGACTGTGAGGGTAAGGTCGCGAAAGCCCTGGAGAAATACGAGAATGAACGCTACAACGATGTGAAGACGATTCTGGCCGATGTCAAATACAATTGCAGCGGACACCCTCTAATGGATACTGCTTTGTATTACCTGGGAATGGCATACATGAAAAGCGGTGCCTACATGGATGCACGGATCGAGTTTGAGCGCTTGATCCAGGACTACCCACGATCGGCATTCCAGGAGGAAGCGAATTTCCGCCTGGGATATGCAACCTATCTGGAATCAAATCCTCCCCAGAAAGATCAGACGAAGACAAAGGAAGCGATTCGGGAGTTCGCCGAATTCATCGAAGAATTCCCCCGAAGTCCGTATGCCGATACCGCCGCATTCTACATGAACGAGGCGCAGGAAAAACTCGCTGCGAAAATCTTGATGAATGCCAAATTCTACGAAAAAATTGAGCGTTACGAATCGGCTGTCGTGTATTATCGGAATCTTCTTGATGAATTTCCGGGATCCGCACTTGTTTCCGAAGCGCGGATACGTCTTGCCGAGGCGCTGATGAAAGGGAATCGATACGCAGATGCAGAAGTTGTTCTGACTCGTATTCTCGATTCGGATGTTTCTTCCGATATAAAACGGAAAGCGAAGCGGCTTCAAAAGCGAATCAGCCGCGAGCCCGCCGGCGAAACGGTCGAAGCTGCCGGTGTTGAAGAAGGTGATACACCCGGAACCGAATTCACACCTGCCGCCGAGACGATTGAGACGGATGAGGAGGGTGTCGAAACTCCCGGTGAGGAAGAATCGTCGAGCGATTCCGCAGATTCCGAAGAGGCATCCGAATTGGAAGCTGTCGATATCGATTCCACAGTCGCGGTTCCAACCGAAGAGGTCGATCTACCCGACTCCAAACCGATGACGGTCGACACCGATCCGGAGGATTCTCTTGAAAAGGACGACCTCGAAAAACTGGAACCCGACATGGGGACCACTGAAGCCGAGGTCGTGACGAAATCCGACACGAGTGTGGTGGTGGATTCCATCATCAATGAATCTAAAAGCGCTCAGCCGAACCCATCCGCCGAGGTCGATTCCTCAGATACGGGTTCGAGTAACGGCGATGCCCCCGAGGCTGAGTCGGAAGAGGCCGATCAGAAATTATTGGATTCAGGACGCCGGGCTGATTGAGCAGTTCCGTATAGGTAGTGCCTGTCCGAAAACCCCATTCAGCGCCTCGACCGGCTGCGAAAGCGCCTG
>CAZEMW010000765.1:0-2039 GCA_964513105.1 uncultured Fibrobacterota bacterium | reverse complement strand
ACCTCCTGCAAAATCGGCCCAACCTCCTGCAAAATCGGCCCAACCTCCTGCAAAACCGGCCCAACCTCCTGCAAAACCGACCCAACCTCCTGCAAAACCGCCCTTCGGTCCTGCAAAAACTGACTCACCCTGATGCAAAAGCGGGTTCGGACCCTGCAAATTCCATCCAGCATGATGCAAAAGCGGCTGTCGGCATGTAGAAGCGGGGATGGAAATCTGAGCTTTTGCCGCACGGGGGGAGGTATGCATTCGCCGCCCGAAACGATTATCGATCCCACGGTAGTGCCTCTCGATGGCTAAGGAAGTACTCCGCGGCCTTGCGAGCATGAGAGTTCGATCTGTAAAAGGGGCGGTATGGAATCGTTTGGAGAAAGACCTTTTCCCACTCGTCGGTATCCTGACAAGAAACTAACAGAAGTTTTTTTCTTTTTCATTTGACTTTTCTTTGACATCATATATATTTCCTCTGTAATCATAAATCAACGGCGGTTCAGAAAGCTATGTGCAGAGCACAATTCTGAGTCAACGTTGAAAACCTGTGGCGGCGACTGCTCTTGAATCGCCCGACGGTGCCGATTGCGCATCGATTGTTACCGTCAGATTCATGCGGACGGATTCTTTCCTTCTATTCGTATGTTTCCCGCGATTTTCTACCGGTTTGGAACCTGTCGGGTTACCGATCAGGTTCAGTGCATGCTGCCCGGATCATTGTTTGAAATGACTGTCGACTATCCGGATGTCGTTGCGTTCGGATTTCGGCTGTATGCATATACATTATATATGGGAGCAACCTATGCGAGTGTCACACTCGAAAGCTTTTCCTACCGTTCTTCTCCTCGGACTGCTCTTCGCGGTATCCACCAGTATCGGCAGTGTTCAGCCGAACTATACCAAAACCACGGTGTACGATGTTAATGCGGCCGGTGATGATGTAGAAACCAAGAATTGGTCTGATGGCTTGGGTAGGTCTTTGCAGAGCCAAATCAGGCTCTCCGGCGAAGAGGCTTTAATCAGTGCGCAAGAGTATGATGAGGCGGGGAGGCCGTGGAGGAGTTACAAGGCGTTCACGCATGGAACCGATCTCGATTTCCTCTCGCTTGATGAGGTCAGGTCCGGGGCTCATAGCAAGTATCTGGGGGTCCCCGGAGGAGAAAACGGCTATCCCTACTCCGAAACCGAATACTACGATGACCCTCTCTCACGGCTGAAAGCGGCAGGCGCTCCCGGATTCGATTATTCAATCGGACAACACCCGGTTAAATCATGGTATCTGGGAACGAAAATGGACCCTGAATCTCCGACGGATCATCAGGGGCCCCGCGGTTTTCTTAACAGTACCGGACTCAAGATTCTCTCCGGGCAGATCCCGGGAGAACTTGATATGCCCGCTTCGGGCGAGGCAACCCATTTCCTTTCGGTATCTATGGACCCTGATGGAAATTTCAGTCAGAGCATGTCTGACGTGTTTTCCAACACGGTTCTTACCTGGGCGGATCCGGACGACGAGACGGACGGCGATGAAATTATCGCAGAGTATGAATACGATATTCTGGGGAATGTGCTTACTGAGATCCCGCCCAAAGACGGGGCAAATGCTGTGCTGGACAATACTACAATCCAATACAACACTCTTGGTCAGGTGGTGAAACGTACGAGTCCGGATGGCGGGGTTACCAAATATGAGTATGATGAGGCCGGCAGAATAAGTTCGGTGGTGGATGCCAATGACCTGGCGATCAACGAAAACCACCCTCCCGATCTGGCGTACAGCTATGACGATTTGGGAAGAGTCGACCAGATCGTTCGTCGGATACCCGCGGAGGTGTCCGGTCTTCCCTATTCAGACGCCGAAGTTAAGGTGCTGCGGTATTACGATGATGTTTCGAACATGAGTGAGTATGGCAGGGAGTCATACGGTATCACGGATGATGTTCTAGATGGGCTTAGGAACATAAAGGGCAGGATGTTTGCCCAGGTATCATATGGTGACATGAGAAAAAGCACTGTGGTGGACCTGTATGGATACAATGATGAGGGAC
>CAZEMW010000764.1:0-2041 GCA_964513105.1 uncultured Fibrobacterota bacterium | reverse complement strand
ATTAATGGGTATCCGCATTAAGACTTCACTCCGGCTCCGGCCGGTAAGTGTATAGTAATGTTAAAGTTGCAGTGATTGTATCTCGATTGGGTATGGTGACGCCGTCTCTCTGCTCTCGCCGCTCGGATCAGAGAAACCCTGATGGGCTGCTCGGATTAGTTTGACAATGCCCGGAAGGCTGCATTACAATAGTATAGTATAACCTAAGGAAAAGAACGAAACCGGTCGCGTAAGGAATGAATTCCGCCCGGTCTCGCCTAAGATCAGCTATGGACAAAAAGTCGGCCAAAGCAGATCCCTCTAAAAAGCTTCCCGTCGATCCCCTTGCGGCCGAAAGAACGGTCTCTCAAGAAGAATTCGGCGCCGACGCTCTCCGTAAAAAGCTGGAGATCACCCTTGTTGAGGGTGAGACAACAGGTGGAAATCAGAGATTTCTCGAAAAAACCCGGACCTCTCATACGAGTACCCGCACCGGTACGTCCGGCTCAACAGAGATTACCGATTTTCGACAGGCCAGCCGGGTACCGGAGGAACTACTCACCGACCCGGAAATGGGCGGAAAACGCTTTGCAATAGATGCTCGTATCGGGAAGGGTGCCACCGGAAGCGTCTTTGAGATGCAGGACCGCAGTCTCAACCGAACAATTGCGATCAAGTTGTTGCGGCATTCGTCCTCGGGAAAAAGAGAAACATCAAAGCGCCGGTTTATTCGAGAAGCCCGAACAACTGCAATGCTTGAGCATCCCAATATCATGCCGATCCATGACATTGGCGTCACCGACCGGGATGAGATGTTCTTCACAATGAAACGCATTGTGGGGGCGTCGCTTGGAGACGCTATCCGTGCTGCGCGTGAGGAGCGTTCGGTATCGGAGGAGTTTGAAACGATCGACGGCCGGGTTCGAATATTTCTCAAGATATGTGACGCTCTCAGTTATGCCCATCACCGTGGCTTCATTCACCAGGATATCAAGCCCGACAACATCATGTTGGGAGAATTCGGTGAAGTTCTGGTACTCGACTGGGGAAGCGCGTTATCCGACGATGTTCGGCGAAGCGATTCGGCTGCAATAGTCGGGACCCCCGCATATATGTCTCCCGAGCAGGCACGGAGAGATTTTGCCGACGAGCGGAGTGATGTCTACTGCCTGGGCACCACCTTTTTTCACTCGTTACTCCTCAGACATCCCGTGTGGGCCGAGGATGCGGACCAGTTCTGGGAAAAGAAACGCAACGGAACACTTGATCCTATAAGCCCCGACGAGCATCGGAGAGTGCCGAGAGTACTCCTCGACATTGCACTGAAGGCTATGAAACGGCGACCGGAGGACCGATACCAGTCAATAGAAGAATTCGCCGATGATCTCAAGCGCTACCAGGAAGGGATGGCGGTCAGCGCACATCGCGATTCTCCAGCGGAGATGTTTTTGCGATTCTACCGCAAAAACCGAAAATCTTTCTGGGTGACCACGTTTGCGACACTCATAATCTCCGCCACCGGGTACCTTCTTTTCAAAGAAAAACTGAAAGAGGTTATGACATGGCGGAAAGTGTATACGGAAGACTTCGACCGGTCGTCCACCTCAACTCTCTACCGACACTGGAAATCCTCGGTGTGGCCCCGGTGGGGTGAGGAGATTGAAACCGATCTCTCCGACTCGGTGGGGTGGTACGTCAATGAAGAGGCGCTTGTGGGAAGTGCCGATGACAACCAATTGCGTAATATCACTTATCGTGAGCCGATTCCAGGCGACATCAGGGTTGAGTGGGATGTCGAAGGTGAACTCAAGCGGGAAAATCTGAACTGCTTCATTGCAGGATCCAACAGGTTTAACGGATACACATTCCATATCGGTGGATACGGTTCTCCGGCAAATGTGGTCCTAACCAAGGGGCTTTCTCAACAGGTACTGGACCATTACGATCTACCGGAGGGGCTCGCGACGAACCGCAAATATCGGGTTCGGATGGAGAAAGAAGGGCACTATGTCCGGCTGTTCATTGACGGCAAAAAGATTTTTGATTACCGTGATCCCAACCC
>CAZEMW010000763.1:0-2046 GCA_964513105.1 uncultured Fibrobacterota bacterium | reverse complement strand
GGCGACGCACTGGTTACGGCACCGGACACCGGCTCGTACCTTCGGTGGGACCAGCAGGCATCGTGGGAAGTGCTGACGGGCTGGAAAATCCAGGGCCAGAGTTCATATCAGCGAAGAATACGTGAAGTACCCCGTCGACACGACGATACCGTTCGCACCGACTCCGATTCTACGCGGGCGGTACTCGTAAGCCTCACCAATGATCTTTCATTTCCCGTAACCGGGTTCGGGCTTCGGCTTGACTACTCGGTAACCTCCGAGATCGCCTCCAAGTACGTACAGACCCCGGTCTACGCAGGGGCGGGACAAGGTGATTACACCTGGGATCCGATCAATGAAGAATTCGTAAACGCGGGCGGAGATCTGCAGGAAGCGGATTATTATGTCACCAGCGTTGAGCTGTTCGATACCACCAACCCAAATCAGGTCAGGAAAACGTCGCTGAAAGGCTCATGGTCTTACACACCACAACTGGAGGAAGGAAGTGGTATTCTGGCCGATCTGTCATACCGCGGGATCGGGCTTATAGATGAACACCTGGTCGGCAACCGCCTGAAGCTCGGTTCATGGGCCCCGGGATCATACAGCGTGCAGTCGGCATATGATTCCGCGTTCCATTTTCCGGACTCCCAGATCACCTATGCCGCCCTTGAGTACCGTCAGGAACTCCTCTGGCGACCGTCTCCTTTGCCCGGCCTGAGCATGATGCTTTTTGCGGCCCCGTCGTACGGGAAGAATTTCGGCTCCCGCGACCGCACTCTCGAATTCGGCACGGAGATCAAAAAGGGGTGGGAAAAATTCTCACTGGGGGTTGACGGACGAATTCTCCGCATAAAACGGGACGAGACTCGGAGCACGCGACAAGATACCATTGTCGACGCAAACGTAACCTTGCGGCAGCAGTATTCTCCACGTCCATTTCTCTCGTTCAGCCTTGAAGAAAGCGGAGGAATGGCGTCTCGCCTGTCGAATGAGCCGGCTCTGCAACGTTCCGCCGATGCTCCCAATTACTACTCGATACGACCTTCGGCCACCCTCAGCCCCGGCAAAGCAGGCTTCATCGAGCTGGGGTACACCTTCTCCCAGGTAGCGATCCCCGGCTATCTCGACAGCCGAATGGCCGAAGGTTTCAGCGGCGGCACCACCCACCTGATCCAGATGCTTGCCAACCTGCAGACAGGGGAAAACTTCACGGTGTCCGGAAACTGGCGCACCGAATTCACCAGGGAATACGATGAAAAGGAATTCGGAAAAGGGTTCCATGTTCTTTCTCTGGAGATGAAGGTGTTTTTGTGAGGTTCGGGGCTCGGGGCTCGGGGTTCGGGGTTTACCCAAATCCGCAATCCGAAATCCCAAATCCGAAATCCAGAATGCCTTGGCATGGAAGTAGCGCAATAGATTAGATTTCTGCACTTGTATCTACGCTTCATTTTGCAGGAAAACCACGCGTGCCATGAAGAAAAGTATCGGTTTTTTAGGAATTTTCAGCATTTCGGCCGGTGCGATGATCAGTTCGGGACTTTTTGTGCTTCCCGGGCCGGCATTTGCACAGGCGGGCCCGGCAGTGTTCTTCTCCTATCTTATTGCGGGAGCTATTGCGCTGACATCGGTTTTCAGCCTGACTGAGCTTGTGACGGCCATGCCCAAAGCCGGTGGGGATTATTTCTATGTTTCCCGGAGTTTCGGTCCGCTTTTCGGCACAGTTTCCGGACTCCTCAGCTGGTTTGCCCTTTCCCTGAAAAGCGCATTTGCGATAATCGGACTGGCCGAACTGGCCTATATCGCTTTCGGGATCAACCAGAGTATTTCCGGGCTTATCATGACTGTCCTTTTCACCATGCTGAACCTGGTGGGCGTACGCGAAGTGACTCGGTTTCAGAATGCCCTCGTAGCGGGGCTTCTGGCGATCCTCGGCGTGTTTGCCTTTTTCGGTGTTCAAGAGATCGATCCCCTTCGGTTTGAGCCCTTTCAACCCCATGGATTCAACTCCATGCTTTCGACGGCCGGGTTCGTTTTCGTATCATTCGGCGGAGTGCTGACCACAGC
>CAZEMW010000762.1:0-2047 GCA_964513105.1 uncultured Fibrobacterota bacterium | reverse complement strand
CCCTATGCTCCAGGCACGTGCAGGATGCCGGTTAATCGAATTGACTGGTGTTTGTCCGAAAATCCTCGGAAAAAAGACGCTGTCCCAGGGGATACCCCCGTTAAATCATCTTCCGTCCCTGCTTTCTCCTCCAACGAATCCACCAATTCCAGTCCAAATTGAGGAAAGCAGGCATTCCCTCGGATAGCCGAGCATCTACTATTTTCCGTTTTTGGTTCATTCCCATTTCACCGGAGGTCTGCAGTGCATCCATTGTGTCGTTACGTGTCGGTCGTGCGTTCTATCTTTCCACTTGTCGGCCTTTTCACAGCCGTTACTCTGTTCTCTCTCAGAAGTGCATCGGCGGAGATTCAGCTCTCCACGGAATTCGGGATGGAGGGGGTGAGCGAGTCCTTCGGACTCGGTGCCGCGTTCGGCCCCTTTTTGCGTGATCATCGAACCCTTGATCTGCTCATCACGGGACGCCTGTCCCTAACCGGCGAGCCCCTCGGTCGTCTCGAAGCGGTCCTTGTCGATGAAAACCGTCAAGGTTGGTCGTTCGGACCTCTGTTCAATGCCGGTATGACGGTTTTCCCAACCCTCCGGGGAGATTTTCATAATAGCGGTTGGTTCTACGAAGAAAAGAAACAGGCGGTGACAGTCGGTACCGGAATGCTGTCCAAGTATTCCCTCGTAGACCGTCAACTACATTTCAGCTTCGCGCTTCGGGCCTCATTTTCGGTATGGACATATCTCCGATTTCAGCAAAGAGACGCTTCTATGGAGCCCGGCTGCGATTGTGAAGACAGAACGATGTTCATGGGCGAGGAAGAATTCAATGCTCAGCTTGCCGGAAGAACCGATGAAGAGCAGTTCCATTTCGTGCCCGTTCATCTGGAAGCAACGGCATCCAAAAGCTTCAACCGCATGTTCGTATATGCGCGTGCACGCGCCGGTATAAACGGATTCCTGCCCAGGGATGCGGCAACCTTCTCCCCACGGGTCAATTATGAAAGCAGGATTATTGCCGGTGTCGGGTGGCGTTTCCTCCACAACCGAAATCCTGCCCGAGTCTTTCCGGGGTGAGGTGTTTTGGGGAGGAGGGGGGGACGTGTAGTGGAATTGGATATCTCGCAGTAGACAAAGATCCGTTGGGAGATCATGAATTCCACTCCCGTTCATAAGGCCGGTTGTATCGAAGTGAACTGAGGCAGACGACTTCACGCCGGATCGCAACACTGGAGCAGTGGAACCCGTTGACGAAAACATGGGACAGCCTCTTCTGAAGGAAGTAAAGATGAAACAAGTTGATAATAAGATATTCGTTTACAAGTGGCTGCGGCACATAGTTCTTATCAGATCGGAATATGAAAACAACATAAAACTCCGGAAAAAAGATCTGGTAGAATTCTGCAAGGAAAACAGAATCGATTATGATTATGCTGTTGGCGCCATGCTGGTATTGGAAAAGGAGCAGGTGCTCAAGGTGCATATTCCCGGTCGCAAAGACGCGCGGAAGGAAGATGTCGTGGCCACGGTTTTTAGGCTTCCACCGGATAAATATTGGGATCGCTTAGATCCTGAACACGGCTCAATACTCTAAGAAATGGTATAACCAATAAAGGGGGAGAGGGTGCGTACAATAAAGACATTTGTTTTGGTTTTTGGAGCAATTTGTCTGGGCTGCGCGGACGAGAACCGCACGTGGCCTATGTGTCGCTATTGGGGAGAGAGAAGTACACGGATTCTTCTGAGTTCTTGACTCGTACCCCCCCAGAATATGGAAAAAGCGGTGTGTTGCAGCTCGAACTGAGGGACACGCAACCATTGCCGGTAGCTGTTCTGCAAGAATTTGACGGTAAACGCTGGGTGAGTGTTTTCGACAAAAGATAGGACCAAACCGATGAATTCAAAAAGAAAAATATTTGAAAAAACACTAATTTTAACAAAAAAAATACCCCATATTCTATCCTAAAGTGTTTAATTTATTTAGTAGAATAAATTAAAAATTATTTTTTTTCAATAATTTAAAATAATTCTTGAAAATATATAATAAATGGTATAAACT
>CAZEMW010000761.1:0-2047 GCA_964513105.1 uncultured Fibrobacterota bacterium | reverse complement strand
GCTCGGCGATGTTTGCCATTCGTGATTCTCCTTTTCGGTAAATACCCGCATGACGGCCCCCGGGTGTCGGGTGCCGCCGGTGAATTGCTATTGCAGTCGACAGATCGATTTAGGTGCGGTAAGCCGCAGTACGAGGCTTTCGGAAAGTACAAAAGTGTAGTTCCTTCCTTCCGGCCCCTCAAACGCCGTCATAAGATCCTGCCCAAGAATCACTGAAGCGTATTGCTGTCCGGAAGCAACAAGTACACCACCTTCCTCGAGTGCGGGTGCCTTGACGATACCTTCGGTCACAATGTCCCGCATATGAACCATCTCGGTATTGTCACCGTCGGGGTAGCGGCGGAAAAGGTTATTGTATCGGGCCGGCGACAGTGCCAGAGCATAGGGGCCCCGGTAGCCGGCGGCGTCCAGCTTATTGACAGCGCCGATTATGTCTTCGACCGCTTCGCCGACCTCTTTCCATGTGCGCAGTTTTACAGTTTGAACCTCTTTTGAAGTCAGTAGACCGGGGATGCCCTGTTCGGGCATTCCGTAGTACAGGAGCTGCTCTTCCTTTCGAGCGCAGGCCAGAGCGGCATCGGTTGCCGGTTTGAGATTCATCGGGTAGCCGTACGTCTCAAAATTGTCGATGGATCGAGCGGGAAGAGAAAAATTGCGGGATATCAACGGTACCGGGAGACTCTTATCCAGGGAAATCTCGATGTCGTTTCCGGAATCGTCTTCCATCTCCTGTTCGCTTGCGGGAAGTGATTTCAGGCCAAGCCCGAACGGTCCTTGCGTTCTCAGGATTCTTCGTACGCTCAGCATGCCCAGAGCGGCATATTTCACCGCATTGTCCAGATGAGCCCACGTATCCTCGTGGAACGGTGCGTCGGACCGGTGTAGGAATTTTTCATGATCCATATCGTTAGTCCCCCAGAATGTCGCCTTTAAGGTTACCTATTGTCGGAATATCCTTTTTCGCCTTGCCGGATTCTTCAGTTTCTTCTTCCTCGTCACGACCTTCGACCTCGGCTCTCATCTCCTCGACTTCCTCGGCCCCGTCCGCCAGAAGTTTTGCCTCATCGGGAGCGAGAAGCTTAATAAGATGATTGAATTCACCCTTGTGGACACGCTCTTCATCGGCGATGTCCCGAAGAACCTTTCGGGCGAGGGGGTTGTCGGTAGCGTCGGCGAGCGCATCGTACAGATGGGTCGCTTCTTCTTCGGCAGACAGAGAGAGTCGAAGAGCACGGATCAGCTCTAGATCACTCAGCTTTCTTCCCGGAACCATGCCAACAAACGGGTTTACAAATTCCGGCATGCAGCCTCCTTACGGTTTGGTACGCCTTGAGAAATCGGATCTACCTGCGCTCCACAAAGAAGATCCCGCAGTGCAAATCAAATTCCAGGTGAAATCCGGCGGTTTTCAGTATTGCAGTTTTTCAGGATCAGAGTTCGTTGTACCGTTACCAACGCAAACCTTGTGCCGCATCCCGGCCGGCATAACAGGAAGGTTGGAGATCTGGAATTTTTGAGCAGAAATGAACTGGGTTCGGGAGAGGGGGAGCGCACAGACCGGCGCCGGTGGGGAAGCATTTATGAAGGAGTCTTCATCCTGGCCTGTACGTCGGAGCCAGGCAAAGAGTGGATTTGTCGGACACGTAGTCGAAAGCTCAGGTGTTCAGGGAGGATTTTCGGATTCGGGACATAACCTTCGAATCCGGGAAACGCTAAAGACATTAGCGGCTACCCGGGGGTATGGGAGCCCCCGCCCTATCGGGTGGTCGGACTTCGGCCTACGCGGGTATCAATCCGCTCGGGTCCGATTCTTTTACCGTCTGCATGAGAATCGCCGCCGAGCTTTCTTCCCGTTGCATCGAACGTTTTCCGAACACCTTTCCGTCTCGGTGCGAGGTCTTTTCGGTTCTTCACCCGCCTGCGTCGAATCCGTACATTATCGATATGGGCGGTTGGGCGCACATTGGCCTGTAACTCGGTATCGTACGCCTCGGCTTTGGACCAGATTTCCTCATACAGCTCGGTATGCTGCTCATGGACATTGGTC
>CAZEMW010000760.1:0-2057 GCA_964513105.1 uncultured Fibrobacterota bacterium | reverse complement strand
CAGTGCATCGCAGTGCATCGCAGCGCATCGCAATACGGCGCTTCGCTCGGCACAGCGCTCCGCTCAGTCACCAAAGATCAGGCTTCGGCCTGTTTCATTTGTATTTTCTTGCGCGGTCTCTCGCGGAACACGGCTATATCTCATGGCCGATACGGGTTTCGGAAACAGGCACATACTCCGGGGGTACGCTCTGCGAGTCCCTCAACCCGTCGCGTCTCCCGAGAGTACGCCATTACCTCACCCTGAATCGCTCAATTGAGGTAATAGTATATTAAAGGCGCCTGAAACACGGTCGTTCGGCTGTCGCCGAACGCCATGGGCATCAACGTCTCGTACGACAACTCCCGGTCTGAAGACTGCGTTTTACAACCAACCGGTCCGAGGGAGGGAAGGCTGTCTGAGTACTCGCTGTAAAGGTCAATCGAATGAAAAAAAAACCAAATTTTGTCTTCATCCTCATTGATGATATGGGATGGAGTGATCCGGGCTGCTACGGAAGCACGTTTTATGAAACTCCGAATATTGATGCATTACTCAAAGACGGTATGCATTTCACCAACGCATATGCTGCATGTCCGGTTTGTTCTCCTACACGGGCATCCATTCTAACAGGAAAATATCCGGCAAATATTGGTCTTACGAATTATATAGGCGGCCATACTAAGGGGCTTCTCATAGACGCACCGTATATTGACCATTTGCCCGATTCAGAGGTATCAATTGCCGGAACCTTGAAGGCCAATGGGTATGCTACATGGCACGTTGGGAAATGGCATCTGGGAGGGCGCCCATATTACCCGGAAAACCATGGCTTTGAGAAGAATGTCGGGGGCTGTCATTGGGGGCATCCAAAGAATGGGTATTTCAGTCCCTGGGGTATAGAGAATCTTGATGATGGGCCGGAAGGGGAGTATTTAACAGACCGGTTGACCGATGAGGCAATTAGTCTGATCGAAAAAGAAGATCGGCCGTTTTTCTTGAATTTATGGTACTACAGTGTTCATACACCGGTCCAGGCAAAAGCAGAGAAAATCGAAAAGTATAAAGCAAAAGCCAAAGAACTTGGACTTGACAAAGAGCAGGCTCTTGTTGAGAACGAGTATTTTCCTTGTGAACACAAAAGGCGCGAAAAGGTTACCCGGAGAGTTGTTCAATCCGATCCCGCCTATGCGGCAATGATCGACTCTCTGGATGAAAATATTGGAAGACTTCTGAAGGTGATAAAAGACAAGGGCGAAGAACAGAATACCATTGTCATTTTTACATCGGATAATGGTGGGCTGAGCACGGCGGAGGGGTCTCCCACATGCAACTTCCCGCTCTCCGAGGGCAAGGGCTGGATGTACGAAGGAGGAACGCGCGAGCCTTTGATCATTAAGTATCCACCGACCATCAGGAGTTCCAGCGTATGCCATGTTCCGGTAACCAGTACCGACTTTTACCCTACTATCCTGGACATGGCGGGTATTGATTTGATGCCGGAACAGCACCGGGACGGTGTCTCTTTATGTCCGCTTTTGGAGGGTGGCGACGATATAGAGAGGACGGCAATTTACTGGCATTACCCTCATTATGGAAATCAGGGAGGAACCCCCGGAAGCTCAATACGAAAAGGGAAGTACAAGCTGATTGAGTTTTTTGAAGACAATAGACTCGAACTGTTTGATTTGGAAAATGATATCGAAGAAAACAATAATATAGCCCATGATTTTCCGGAAATTGCAGCCGAAATGCACGACCTCTTGAAGAAATGGCGTGATACAGTCCATGCAAAAATCCCGGAGCCGAATCCCGATTGGAATGAACTGGATTAAATGAAGCCGGCAAGAGGCATCACGGCGAGCAGGGAGATTACAGAGAGAGTGCCTGGTCGCGAAATATGCAAGAAGGAAATGAGAAGAATGCACTACGAAGAAGTCCTTCGGGCAGAGATATACGACCAGTACAATCAGGAATGTCATCTTCTTGAGAGAAAAATGCAGGTCAATTGAGCGGCTGCCTATTGAGCCACGGGAAGAAAAGATTGGAGTGGGAATAGTATCACGGTACGTGGCCGA
>CAZEMW010000759.1:0-2076 GCA_964513105.1 uncultured Fibrobacterota bacterium | reverse complement strand
TGTTTCGATATGCCAAAGCTTTTCGGGCACTATTTCATCTCCTGCAATGGAGGTCATGTCCATAGGCCACTCTGGTCGATACAGTTGGCAGGAACCGCCGTTCGCTGAAGGGAGTTACGATGAGAACGGCGTTTTCACGCTCACGGGGAATGGGCAAGGTGTGTACTGGTGTTGGGATCGTTGTGGGGCGGCCTTTGTTGAAAATCCTCCACTAACCGGCTCATTCACTTTCACCGCCCGCGTAAAATCCATGCAGATTCCGGATGGTGGAGTCGGGCAGGTCGGAATTCTCGTGAAAGGGCAACCCCTGATGCGTTTCCCGGTTCTTTCACTACGGTGGGATACCTACTGGGAAAACAACCATGAAACCGGGCTTGCCTGGTTTAATCGACTGACCCCAATTGAGGATCTGGAGCTTGGTTGCGCATTTTGCGAAAAGCTCTGCCATGGTGTCGGGCAAGGATGCCTCGGAAAGGGATACGAGAGTTCGGTTGAAGGTTACCCAACGCGGGGAGACCTTTGGTTGCGCGTGAAGCGAGTCGTAGAAGGATCTACGAACAAATACTATCTGTACGCTCGATATGGTGAGAATTCCGACTGGAAACAGATAGAATCCACGACCAGCACTCATAATCCTTGCGGCGCGTCGCAGGAGCCTCTTGAAGCCCCCTTGGCGTTTCCCCATTTTATGGTGCCCAACGACAACGACGGCATGGTACGTGTCGGCTTGTTCGTGGCACACAGCAGTTTCGGGAAAGAATCCGTCACGGCCGAATTCGACAACATTAGCATCGAAGCCGAAAATGCCGAGGAAGTCTTCCCCGATCCGCTTCCGAATGCGTTTGGGCCGGAGACCGTTTGGTGGGATGCCTACATGGGGCCATACGGCAATTTTTCGACAAAGAGCTGTGACTATCCCCTCGTTGACCGACTCGAAAACGCGCGGAAGGTGTGGAAAAGCGAGGCTGCACTTTTCCGGGCGAAAAGCGGTTCACAACAAGGATCCTCATCCAGCGGCGGAGCCGGTCCGATTGTGGCCGAAGGGAAAATCTTTTTGTGGTACCAGGACCCAACCGAGCACGTTGACGGAACAGCACCTGATATCGCTCTTGCCATCGACGCCGAAGACGGACACACCGTGTGGAAAAAAACACTGGACAGAACGATACATGATGCTTCCGGTAAAAACTTTGTATTCAACCAAACGGTCGGCTACGCCGACGGTAAGGTCTTTGTTGCCGGAGGAGGAAATGCCTTGTACTGCCTCAGGACATCCGACGGCGAACTGCTGTGGAAGAGTTCCACCGCGGGAAACGTCAACGCCTCGGCGGTTATCGTCATAGGCGGGACCATTGTGGTGGGAATGAACGGCGGTCGTGCGGATCCATCGGCGAATATCGGAGGATACGACACCACCGACGGAAGTCAACTGTGGTATTATGAACACGGATGCGGCGGCAATGCCACTCCGACACGGTGGGAGTATGAAGGGAAGGAATACGTCCTTGCGGCCGACGCGGTGCAGAAGATCGTTCGATGCATTGAACCGAAAACCGGTGATATACGATGGAGTCTCAATGTCGGCGTGAATGAATACACGATACCGGTGTACAAAAATCACATTGTGGTGAACATGGGATGCCGAACGACCTGGGGTTGTGACAGTTCAGACGGTGACCCGTACCTGGGCTGCTTCAGAATAACTCCAGACGGCGCCGAAAAGGTGTGGGAAGCCCCGCGAAGAATCCGCTACGGATATACCCCTATTATGTATAGGGATCGGGTATACCACATCGGCAAGGGTGACGACAACATTGCAACTTTCGACCTTTTTACCGGCGACCTTTTGAAGGAACAACCGATTGACGGGGGACGCATGGCATCAAAGGTCACCTCCAACGGAATGATTTTGATCGAGAAGGACGGCGCCCATTCCGTAAGTGAGTACTTCTACTATGACACCGAAGCGCAGGAAAACGTCACGCCGTACACGTGGCTTCCTCCTCATCGAACAATGACATCCTATTCCGTGCACATGGACTAACCGATTGTCGACGGTCTGATGTTCATTCGATG
>CAZEMW010000758.1:0-2076 GCA_964513105.1 uncultured Fibrobacterota bacterium | reverse complement strand
CCCACTGCTTCTTCCCAATCTAATCTTTCAATTCTTCTATGGGTATTGATTCCGGCTTCTCCACTTTGTAACATTTCGGTTCCTTCTCACCATTGACCCCGTAGGGATTTTTTTCCTCTCCGAGTGAACTGAGATTACCTTTTTGATAGCAGATAAAGATATCCTGCGCATCAATAACCGGATAGGTATACTGATCGTCTTTGCCCAAAGGGCGGGTTTTTGAGTCGACGATCTCGCCCTCAATAATCACGGGGACACCGATTCTTATGCTATCCACCCATTCGTTGGTGTCGACTCGAGCGATAAACCAGCCCTGTGAATATTTCCCGGATCTGGGAAGACCGACATCGTCGAGCGGCGTCTGCTGAACGGTTACCTGTATCTCTTTTTTAGTGCGAACAACATCAGAAACATTCCCACCCCAGGAAATGCTGGAACCGATATACTGATCGGGACTATAGAGTACCTCTTCGAAATTGGCCCCACTCTCGGTGTACGCCGAATCCGCCTTCCCGGGTTCATGAACCGCCGAAACGGCGGCGGGAATAACAAGTGCTGCCCCAACTACTGTATTCAGCAAATATTTCAGTTTCGGCATGCTCGACCCTCCTGTTCGATTGTACCGAAACAAACGGTCCATGCGTGCCGGCAGGCAAACCGCCTGTTTCGATAATTTCTCATCACTTCGTAACAAAGCAATTGCCGTGCCGTTCGGGTTACACGAGTAAGCCCCGAAGCGCCGTGTCCCAGGCAAGTGCCGTTTTCTCATTTTCTGCAGAGATGAAGAAAGCACTTCGGGAAGGTTGTTTCCACTTTCCGTCTGCATGAGCTACCCGGAGGGGAGTGAGGAGGAGGATTCCTTTTCGGCTGTTCGCGTTGTATGCGAGAGCACCAAGCCGCTCTTCGAGCTCGTGGTATGATTCGGGCAGTCGATGACGCTTACGGGATATGAACCGGAAAATACAGAAGCTCTCCGGTGAGAGACGATCCCGCACGGCGCGGGCGATGGTACCCATCGTGTGGCGGGCATTGATCTCAATCACCGGCGCCGGGAGTGTGCGTGATCCGTCTTTGTACAGGAATGAATCCAGACCAATCGGACCGAAATAGCCGGCACGGGCGGCTTCGGCGGCTGCATTCTTTGCGGTTTCGACCAATTGTTCACGCCAGGGCCTCAACCGGGGATCGTCCCGGCTAAGCAGTACGGCAAAAAAAGCTCCGGCACTATTGTTAAGTGTTCGATGAACGGTAATATCCCGCAACTCTCCCGAAAGGGTAATGATCCCGCTGGTGGAGAGATCGCCGGTTCGGTTCAACCACGGCTCAACCGAAACACCTTCACCGGTCTGGTTGATATAAGCGGCAATGGTCTTTCTTTGAGATGCCGTGAAGTTCGTCGAACTCGTACGAATAAACCCGAAACCGGCACTCCCAAATGCGGGTTTTACCACGTAAGGACGGCTCCCTCGAATAACCGAGGCGCACTCTTCGGGACTATTACAGAAGCGGCTTCCCGGAACACCACAACCATATTTTGCGAGTCTCTCATGAATGAATTTTCTGCAATTAACCGTTCGCACTACGTGCAGCGGAGGAGATTGCACAACAGCACCGAATGATCGAAGGGTCGCAACAGCCTGTTCGGTCCATCCCCAGGGAAACGCTGAAAAACTGCCGCGACTCTCATTGTGGTACGGAGTGGCGAAGGAAAGCCCGAGATTCTTCAGGTGGGTGGGATAGTTTTTCGGCAACTCCACGGAAAGAAGCTGCCGATCGGTATCGGTGCCGACAAGCCCGAACAGGCAGGCCATCTCATCAACCGCCGGTCGGACTCTGTCGGTGGGGAAGCGGCCGAGGTCCAGATCGAACGTTCCGTTGAACAGGAACAGATTTGGGAGTTTATCCCATTTTTCGCTTGGAGTATTATTGTTTGGGTCGACCACAGTTGTTTCTACGAAGATCAGGTTTCACGAATGGATACAAATCTCCTACTTGGAAGTTGAGATATCGGCTTTGCTTAGTTAGTGCCTGTCCGAAAACACCCGTTCATCGAGTCCCGAATTAACTTCGGGAAGA
>CAZEMW010000757.1:1493-2078 GCA_964513105.1 uncultured Fibrobacterota bacterium | reverse complement strand
CGTACCCGTGTTGCAGTCGCACTCAATCTGTTGGAGTTAGCCTATGTATCCGACAAATCCACGCTTCACTTTCCCGATGTATGATCGGGACTCACTTCGGCAAGCTCAGTGCATCGCATTGCAGTGCAGCGCAGCACAGATTTTAGCGTATTGTTTGTCAGACAACGGAACCATCTGTTTGTCGGCTGAGCCTGGCGCTGCATGGCGATGCACTGAGCGCAGCCGAAGTGAGCTCAGCCGAAATGCCGAAGTCTGATCTTCGGTGACTGAGCGGCCCCGAAGTCTGATTTTATCTTTGATTTTATCTTTGATTTTAGACCTTTGATCTTAGACCTTTGATCTTAGACCTTTGATCTTAGACCTTTGAGCCGGTTACCGAGCGAAGCCGAGGTATCCGGCTACGCCGGCCTAGTCCTTGTCAACTACATCGAATGAGAACGAATTGTTTTTTTCGCGATAATAGGCACGGCCACAAACACGCTCAAGGTCGCTGCAGGAGAATTCCAATGTGTCGACTGCGTCGGCAAGTCCCTGTCTTTTTCGTACCAGGAGCGGATTCTTTCCGATGAACGAGTGATAGAAGAC
>CAZEMW010000757.1:0-1483 GCA_964513105.1 uncultured Fibrobacterota bacterium | reverse complement strand
ATAGAAGACACCGTGAGATCGGGTAGTGTCTGTCGGATCAGTCCATTCGAACATAACAAGTAAAGTCCCGTCGGCCCGGCCTTTTATTCGGGCGAGGGCGGCATATTGGATTTTTTTCCCGGGAAGGAAATCGCCCATTGCGGTGAGCTTCCAGGAACGTGCGGTGAGGGAATCCCGAGGCTGCTCAACATCGACATTATCGTAGTTGAGCAGCTCGAATTCACCGTACTCTTTTTCAATAAACGCATGTTCGCGGTACCAGAGACCGGCGATCCCTCCGTTCATCAGCGGTGGGACCGGAACTTTCCCTTCGGTCCCTTTCGCTTTCGACGTATCTTCGGCAATGCCCGCGGACAGTACCATGAACGCGGCGATTGAAGTGAGTACCTTACGCAATTTTTTTCTCTCGTTTAAAGGTGAGTCCCGGCTCCGATTTGCCACGAATGACATCGGCGCTTACCAGGCATTCTTTAACGTCTCGGCGAGACGGAATATCGAACATGACCGGCACCAGAGCGCTCTCAAGCACATTGCGAAGTCCTCGTGCCCCGGTTTTCTTGGCCAGGGCGATCCTTACCACCTCGCGAAGGGCGTCGCGAGTAAGATTAAGACGAACACCTTCCAGTAAGAAAAGCTTTTCGTACTGCTTGACCAGAGAATTCTTCGGTTCGGTGAGGATACGCAGCAACGCCGCTTCATCGAGTTCTTCCAATGAGAGAATGGCGGGGATTCGACCAACGAGTTCCGGAATGAGGCCAAACTGGATCAGATCGTCGGGCTCCGCCTTGCCGAGCATCTCACTAAGGCCGACCTCTCGCTTTCTCCGAACTTCGGCATTGAACCCCATGCGGCTCTCACCGACACGTTGTTCCACGATGTTTTCAAGGCCGACGAACGCACCACCGCATATAAAAAGAATGTCGCGGGTGTTGATCTGGATCAGATTCTGTTCCGGGTGTTTTCGTCCTCCCTTGGGAGGTATCCCGGCAACCGTACCCTCCAGAATTTTCAGCATTGCCTGCTGAACCCCTTCGCCGGAAACATCGCGCGTGATCGAAGGGTTGGCCGATTTTCGGGCTATTTTGTCGAACTCATCGATATAGATAATGCCGGTTTCCGCCTGAGCGACATCGTGATTGGCCGCTTGAAGGAGGCGGACAAGCATATTCTCTACGTCTTCACCGACATACCCGGCTTCGGTGAAGATAGTCGCATCAACAATCGTGAACGGTACCTTCAGCATACGAGCCAGTGTCTGGGCGATCAGCGTTTTTCCCGTGCCGGTCGGCCCAACCATGAGCATGTTGGATTTTTCAATCTCAACCTCATCCGCGTCCTTTTTCCCTCGAGACAGAATGCGTTTGAAATGGTTGTAAGCGGCAACGGCAACACCTCGTTTGACAGTGTCCTGGCCGACTACGTACTGATCGAGGAAATCCTTGATCTCCCGAGGCGTGGGAAGGTTCTCCAGGGTTAAATCCCC
>CAZEMW010000756.1:0-2081 GCA_964513105.1 uncultured Fibrobacterota bacterium | reverse complement strand
AATCTCATACTCGGCCTTTACCTCTGTATTGACACTCTGATCAGCTCCCCAACTCTTCGAAAAACATGGAGACTCTCGGTACTGGTAATCCGCCACAAACTGCACCATTGTATCAACCGGCACCGACGGCGGTGTCGCGAACACGATGCCATGATCCTTTATGCGGAAATTGTCGATGTACTGCAGCGTATCAAACAATGTATCGCGCTCACCGACCAGGTTAACCTGTCGGGCCAGGAGGGTGTAGTTTTGCTCGTCGTCGTCGTAGATCTCGGAAAACAGCATGGTCACCGAATCGTTGTTTGCCGCATCGCCGGTGTCGATGCCCAGGTTTTTCGGGTAGGTGCCGATGTAGTTCATGACAAAGTCACCGTAGGTGGCGTCTTCGTCGTATTCGTCCGGGCATTCCAGTTCGCGGGCGTTGTAGAGCCATTTCAGCGGCCAGGTGTTGCCGGCAGTGGCTATCTCTTCGCCCGTGCCGGTGGTGTCGCGGTTGTAGAGGGTAAAGTTCACCGAGAACTCTTCCCCCTCGGTGATCTGATCGGGTGTGATCAGGTCGACGTTCAGCGGGAGGTGCAGCTCCCACGGGGCCGCGGTGACAAGATCGGTGCGGTCGTGGTAAGCCGCGGAGTCTACCTCGGTGAGCCACTCGGGACGAATCTCTATAGTATGCGAACGGTCCACTCCCCCGCTTCGCCAGGTAAGCACCATCGTGGGCATTCTCGATGCACCATTGTCGTTCGTCACGCCGGTCTTCGTGCTCGGCAGCCAGAGATCGTCCACGGCAAACCGAACGGTGTCGGTTCGGTCGGCAAGCACGATACCGTCCATCTCATTTCGTATCAGCGGGGCGGGCGGGGTGATGCGGAACACCACGGAGTCGTACACGGCCGCCGACGCGCCGGTCCCGTCGGAACGCACCGGGAGGGTTCGTTGGCCGTTGTTCACCGCATAGATATGCACCGGATACTCCCCAAACGGCGTGCGTCGACGCACGATTTCACCGGGCCTCCCGTTGCACGGATCGTTTTTCGGAAGACGGTTTTCGGGCGCCATTTTGTCGCACTGTTCGCAGGCGGGCTGATCCCAGTATGCCGGGTTGTCGTGACAGTAGCCCGGTGTCTCACAGGGTTCACCGTAACAGGATTTCGTCACGATATCGCCGGAGTCGGAATTGTACGGTTCTTCGGTGTCTTCATCCACATAGGGGCAGTAGTTGCCGAACATCTCTTCGCAGGTGAGCGTGCGCGGTACCGGGTTGAACACCAATGGTACGGTGTTCTCTTCGGCAAGACCGATAATCCGGGACTGCATCCCAATGGTGGGGCTTGCGATGTCTTCGATCCCGGCCCCGTCGGGCGGACGAAGCGCCGACATGATCTCGGCATAATTCGACGGATCCGCATCGGCAAAATCCGCCTCCGGCACGGTGACGCGGGCGGTAAAAGCCCGGCCCTCGTTGAGCGGCACGTCTATCACCCGATTACTCACCGTTTCGGTCCCGGTCTCATCGAGCAGCATCAGCGTCAGCGCGTTGCGTTGTGCCCCCTGTGAGGTCCCCGGAGAAACGGTAGTGGTGTCCGACAGGGAGTCGTGTCGCCCGTACGTCCAGCGGGTCTCCACCCGTGGTTCGTCCAGGCGTACGCCGCGCCAGTGGGTGTCGTAACGGGTCGTGTCCAGGCGGGGGTAGATCGGACTCACGAGTACCGTATACTCGTCGGCCCGATAGTCTTCGATTGCCACCGATGCACCCCAGACCCTGTTCGGACGGGTTTTCTCCGCATTCGCAACGGTCGTATACACGGTATCGATCGTCAAGACCACACTGTCCCGGTAGATCGGGCGCTCGATTCGGTGCTCGACAGGTGTCCCCAGAATGGTATCCCGCTTTATCGAATCGAGCACATACTCCTTGAACACCGAAAACGTATCCCGAAGGGTATCGTAGTTCACCGCGATCGTATCGAGACCGCGAATACCGCGCGCATCCTCGAGATTGTCGGCATAAATATCGTCGCCGACTTCGGGAATTGTTATCCGATGCTCCCCCACGTCGCCCAATACGCTCGTGCGTTTCATAT
>CAZEMW010000755.1:0-2088 GCA_964513105.1 uncultured Fibrobacterota bacterium | reverse complement strand
AGATCGTGCAACAGCTTACGCAGAATGCCGTGAGTCGGTTGCGAAACTTGGGTTAGTGCCTGTCCGAAAACACCCCGTTCATCGAGTCCCGAATTAACTTCGGGAAGATGAACCCGTCCATTTTCTACTTTTACCCGCTCTCCACCGCACCCATTTCTCTCAGCTTTTTGAGCACGGTCTCCTTCACCTGTGGGTTTTCCGCCGTCTCGTAAATAGATTTCAGCAGAAAGATTCCGGTCTCTCGTCGGCCCACATCGGCGTAGAGGCGGGCGGCCAGCGCAGGGAGATACGGAGGTACCTCCGGATGCTTTGCAGCCATGGAAAAGAACTCGGCAGCTCGTTCGTTGTCTTTGTAGTGTTCGAAATAGAGAAAGCCCATGTAGTAATGAAGTTTCCACGTCGTATGACCGACGTGGGTAATACCGCGACTCAAAATGGTGCGAGCGGCATCCAGAGCATCGGCCGAATTCGGAAGCATGAGTGCGGCGAATTCATAAGCGGGATAGAAACGAGGATTCAGCTTGGTTACCATATCAACCATGTGAACAAGCTGAGGAAATTCCTTATCCGTTTTAAGGTGTCCGCCAAAATACAACATCGTCCTGATCCACAGGTAATTGGCAAAGGTCTCGGAGAATCCCAGCAAATACGGCTCGACCGCTTTGCTCGACGGCAGATACGACAGTCTCTCACCAAACCATGTCTCGTCTTTCATGCCGGTAACCAGATACTGGACGCGCATTGCAGCCGACACGCAGATCAGGGCACCGACACAGCCCAGTATTCCAAGACGCATGCTTCGCTTGGCCACTACAGATCCTTTCGAGCGAACGACATGGAGGAGAGTATCAGAAAGAACATCATGTACAGCGCGCCATACCCGAGGACGCCGGCGAGGTAGGATGTCGGAATCGGCAGATCGTAGACAACGCGGCTTCGGACATTGAAATGTTCCAGGTTCGGAATGGCATAGTACATGAATTTCATTATGCCGACCAGGGCCGGGTTCTCTTCTTTGACCGCCTGGATACCGATAAGATCGTTGAAATGCCCGGCGATATAGAATCCGAGAGTGAACATTGCGGCAAGGGTTGTGTTCGTCACCGTTGAGAAAAGCAATGCCACGGCCACAATTACTCCCATTTCGGCCCAGATAAGAACTATGGCCGCCAGAAGAGGTAGTCCTATTTCGCCGCCGATAGAGCCCAACGCCAGGACAAAAAACAACCCCATAAGCGCGTAGTTCAGCGTGAGCGTCGCGGTCAGACCGGCGAATTTCCCGAACACAATAACGTACCGGGGCACCGGCTTTACGGCCAGAGAATACACGGTCTTGGTAGAAACTTCTCTGCCCAGCATGCCGACTCCGACAAACACGGCCAGCAGCAAACCGCTGATCGACATCGTGGCCAGCCCAAAATCCTGCATTACCTGAGCCCGCGCGAATACCGACCATTTGCCGAAGGAAATGGAAAGCACGATAATTAGTGCGGCGAAAAACAGGATATTGTACAGTACCTTGTTCCGGATTGTTTCGCGGAAGGTGTTCGCTGCTATCAGGTAAACCGTTTTCATATGTTCGCTCACTCTTCCGCGGACGGTTCACGGCTGTATAAGACATCTTCAAGAGACCGCTCTCTGGGACGAACGGCCGACGGGTATACTTCGGCATCACTCAGCAGCTTCAAGACACCCTCGGGGGAAACATCAGGTGGTACAAACACGCCCCGAATTCTTTCCTCGGATACCGTAACAGAGCATCCCCGGCGTTCGAGCTCCTCCTTGAAGGTGGGCGGAGCGCAGAGCTCAATATCGGTGCCCAGTCGCCCCCCCGCGAGCAGCGAGTCCAGACCGCCCCGATACACAACGCTGCCACCTGACAGCGCGATCACGCTGTCGCACAGCGCCTCTACATCGGATAGAACGTGGCTGCTGAAAAAAACACACTTGCCCGCCACGCCCAACTCGCGGATAATGGAGCGGAACAGCCGACGTCCGATCGGATCCATGCCGCTCATCGGAACATCAAGAATCTAAATATCGGGGTTACCGAGAAGGGCCTGAGCCATGTTGAGACGTTGCAGCATT
>CAZEMW010000754.1:0-2088 GCA_964513105.1 uncultured Fibrobacterota bacterium | reverse complement strand
CATCTTCCCGAAGTTAATTCGGGACTCGATGAACGGGTGTTTTCGGACAGGCACTGGATATGCAGGTCGGATGAAATCCTGCTTGCAGCGGGATTTTACTCGGCCGATAGCCGCCGCACGTTGAGAGGATTGACGGTAGCACTTTGAGTCCGGGGGGCTCAAAAGGCCGTTGTTGGGCCGAGAGTAACTATGGCGCATGTGTACCGCAGATCGTGGAGCGTTCATCCCGTGTTTCTCACTTTATCCCAGATGGAAACCTGCCCTATGTCGCCAAATAGAAAACATAAAAATTTCATTCTGCTCTGGGGGGCTGTTACTGCCGTGGTTCTATGCTCCTGCGCCGGACCGTCAAAGCGTTTCGACACCAGGGTTATGTATTCCGCCCGAAATTTTTCGGGTGAAGACCTCTCGGGCCACACAATTCTCCAATTTCCTCTTATGGCACCTCAAAGCATAATGGACCGCACTGGTCATGATCTGCTGGATACCATGGCTGCACGCATCGGGATCATCCGGAGCGATTTGAGCTTACGGGATATCCGGGAGTTTGAGTCACCCTTTGTTCGGGAGTATGGCCCTGAAGCACTCCGCTCGTTCTACTCTCATCTTCGGGATGGAGACGTGATTGCCGCGCAGGGAGCGGATTCCGTCTGGGAATCCATCCCGGGGAGATATGCGCTCTCCGTACGACTCCTCTCGGGTGCTCGAATCCAGACGTTTGGTGACCGACAGTACCGTGATATAGTGCTGGAAGCCGAGCTGTGGGATGTCAAACGGGCCGAAGTGGTGTGGCGAGGACGTGTGAACGGACGTGATTCGGGGAAACGGGCGACGGATTCCGATTTCCTCACCGCCTGCATTCTGGAACTCTATGCCGACCTTCCGGCGTATCACTCGATGCCCCACAGTGACTCGTGGTAACCGAATCCGGAGAAATGCGGTGAAAGAATGCGCCGAACGCGTGGTTAAACTGGGCTTTGCTCGAAGTCCAAAAAAGGTTTTCGACCATATTGAGGCCATTACCGCCGACATGCTCCGTCGAGGGTGGGAGCTGAAGGATACCTGTATTGAAGACAGTTTGGGCAAGATTCATCTTTTATTTGAGCGAGAGGTTTCGTCGTAGCCCGGGTTTCGAAGTCGAGAGCCGGCAGTATGTGCAAGATGCTGTGCGAGATTGCCTTACCAAAAGCGCAGGGGTATCCGGGGAGATACCTTGAGCATTTCTCCGGGCAAGTTCGTACAACAGCTTACGCAGAACGCCGTGAGTCGGCTGCGAAAATTGGGGTAGATTAAATCTGGAAGTATCGATATTCTCTGCAAGGCGAAAGGATTATGTGATGGATTACGAAATCGAGGACAAAGGACGCTTCAAAATGGTGCACATCATCGGGAACATTACACCGGAGGTCGGTACCAAGGTTCTCGATGAGAACATCTCGAAGCTTATCGTCGAGGGAAACCACAATTTCGTGTTTAACCTTGAGCGCACGACCTACCTCGACAGTTCCGGTATCAGCATTTTTATCCACTGCCTGTGTGATGTACAGGAGAATGACGGCTCGATCTATATAATCGCCGAGGAAAACCAGGTGCGCGATGTCCTTCGGGTGGTGGGTATCGATCGACTGATAAAGGTTTATGATTCCGAAGAGGATTTCATGGTGGGCCAGAAGGTTGCCGCGTGAGAGTCGGCGGATTCACACGCTACTGCCTTCTCACCTCCGCTGCTCTGCTTCTCTGCTGCGCGGTGAAGGGAACCGTGATCGATGCAGGCGGCAACAAGACGTCGGTGAAAAGAATTAAACTGTCTCCTCGCTCCGAAATGCTTGTGCTGGACGGAGCCTCGATTCGTACCGTCCGCCTTCGCAGTCTGGAGAAGCTGGTTGTCGAGCCCGACCGATCCATGAGCCGGGGGGGACAGTTGTTTTATGGAGCGGATATTGTATTTCGGGAAACCGACGAACCCTACGGGAACGAAAACAGCAAACCGAATACCTATATCGGAGTAGGGGGATACTTGACCGGCCGAAGCAGGGCCGGTACCTACCGTATTCCCCTTGATCAAATTTCAGAAGTGGATTTTGTCTA
>CAZEMW010000753.1:0-2095 GCA_964513105.1 uncultured Fibrobacterota bacterium | reverse complement strand
TTAGATTCCCACTCATCGTGCTCCGAGTGATATATTTCTGCCTGTCCGCGAATGCCGATCTTTCCGTCGCAACGCGGTTGAACAGTTCCGAATACCCCGAGCTGCGAACATCGGCTTCCTATCACGCTATGAAAAACAACACCCCGAAGGCACATCTCACGACGAACATCGAAAGCGACTTGGAAGTACCCGGGCGGACAATCCGGAGCACAAGACCCAAACCTTCAGCAGATTATTCCTTATAGATATATGTCTCAGCTAACCAAAGGGCTGAATGCCAGTCAGAAAAAAGCCGTTCTCCACAACGACGGGCCTCTTCTGGTGCTCGCCGGGGCGGGAAGTGGTAAAACGCGCGTTCTTACTCATAGAATAGCTCGCCTTGTAGCCGAAAGGAAGTGCCGCCCTTCGGAAATTCTGGCCGTAACCTTCACCAACAAAGCCGCGCGTGAGATGCAGGAGCGTATCGCAAAGCTGGTGTCGAAAAAAGCGGCCGAAGAGATGACCATTGCCACGTTTCACAGTTTCGGCGCCAGGATTCTTCGTGAGTACGGTGAGCATATCGGCCTGCACAAAAATTTCTCAATAATAGACGACACTCAGCGAAAGAGTACCCTTCGGGAAATCATGCGCTCTTCGCGAGGAGGCGGTAAGCAGAGCAAAACGGAACACGACGAACTTGCCGTAAGAATCAGTTTAGCGAAAAATGCTTCTCTGGACCCGGAGAGTTTCGCAAAGGAAAATCCTTCGGACAGGAAACTGAATCGAATTTACAAGGCGTACCATACTCGGCTGCTGAAAACTCAGTCGGTGGATTTCGACGATCTTCTTCTGCTTCCGCTCCGTTTGTTTCAGGATCATCCTGCGGTTCTTGACGATTGTCGAAACAAATATCGCTACGTATCCATTGATGAGTTCCAGGATACAAACGGCGTTCAGATGAAACTGGCAAAACTGCTTGCCGCAACACATAAGAATATTATGGTTGTCGGTGACGACGACCAGGGAATTTACTCGTGGCGTGGAGCTGAAATCGAAAACATCATATCATTTCCCCGACGATTCAAAGGATGTACCACCATCATACTTGATGTAAACTATCGAAGCACCCAACAGATTCTCGAAGCGGCTCACTCCGTGGTGTCCCGAAACCGGAAACGTCGGAAGAAACAGATTAGATCCGCCGCCGGAGAAGGTGACCAGATTCTCACCTACCGTGCCGACGACGAAACCGAAGAAGCCGAATGGATCGCCGGCACCATAAAGGAAAACGTTCGTCGAGAGATTACCGGGTATAACGGCCATGCGCTGCTGTTTCGCACGAATGCCATGATGCGACGGTTTGAAGAGGAACTGAGACGGCAACAAATTCCGTATCAGGTGATAGGAGCAACCAGTTTCTTTGAACGACGGGAAATCAAGGATGTTTTCGCGTATCTCCGGTTCTTCTCCAACAAGCAGGATGAGCTGAGTTTGATGCGGGTGCTGAAAGTGCCCAACAAGGGGGTGACTCCCAGTATACTCGAAAAGCTCGAAGATCTTGCGGGGCTTCGTCGGATGTCTCTCTACGACGCCATGGAGCGGCACAGATCAATTGAGAAAATGTCCGACCTTCAGCGTGCCGCGGTTGCCGATTTCGTGTCATTTGTGCACAAGTACGACGCCGGATTTCAAAAAGGCGAATTGTCGACCACTCTTCGAACCATGCTTTCCGAGTGCGGCTACCTCGAACACCTTCGTCGGGCCTCCAAGGAAGATGAAAAGCCGGAAGCTCGACTTGAAAACGTTGAAGAGATCATTCGCGGTCTGGAGATTTTTGAGAAAAAGAAGAAGTCCAAAGCAACCCTCGCCGGGTATGTGCATGAGCTTTCGCTGACCCTTGGCGACAATCCGCAAGACGACGCTAATTCCAGACGAGGTGTCGCTCTCATGACCCTTCATAAGTCAAAGGGTCTGGAATTCCCAATTGTCTTTCTGTGCAACCTCGACGACGCCGTTATTCCCTCTCCCAAAGCAATCAATGAAGGAGGAATAGAAGAAGAACGTCGGCTCTTCTATGTGGGTATGACTCGTGCTCAACGCCTTCTGTACCTCACCT
>CAZEMW010000752.1:0-2101 GCA_964513105.1 uncultured Fibrobacterota bacterium | reverse complement strand
TGAGGGGCATCGTGGCCGGAAAGATACGCATTCCTATTATAGTGGTTGGAAATAAGAGTGATCGATGGGCGCTGAATCGCATTCGGGCCGGAATGAGCGGTCGAGAGAGTTCGGTTGAAGATGCGGTGCGGGAGATAATCGGTCGAATTCGCGATGAAGGCGATCGAGCCTTGTTTGATTATGCCAAGAGGTTCGATAAGAGTGACCTGACGGCCGGGAACGTTCGAATCTCTCCTGAAGAAATCAAACAAACCGCCGCAAAAGCCGACGCCGGCATGAAGAAGACGATTCGTGCGGCGGCGAAACGGATCAGGGCATACCATTCTCAGCAGCGACGATCCGGGTTTTCAATGCGGTCCGAAGAGGGCAAACTGGAGTTTATGCTGCGTCCTCTGAGCCGAGTCGGGTTGTGCGTGCCGGGCGGGTATACCTCGTACCCTTCGAGCATCCTGATGTGTGCAATTCCGGCACAGGTTGCCGGGGTGAAAGAGATCGCCGTCATTACACCGGGACGTCGGGAGTTGGATCCTTCAATGGCCTATGCGTTCAGTTCTCTGGGTATTGATGAGGTATATCGTGTCGGCGGAGCGCATGCCGTAGCCGCTCTGGCGTATGGAACGAAAAGCGTTCGTCGAGTCGATAAAATCGTCGGTCCGGGAGGGGCATTCGTTGCGACGGCTAAGAAACTGGTATACGGAGCTGTCGATATCGACAGTATTGCCGGGCCCAGTGAAGTGACGATCCTTGCCGACGATTCCGCGAATCCGGAATGGATTGCTCTCGATCTGCTGTCACAGGCCGAACATGGTACCGGCGACGAGCGGGCACAACTGGTGTGTGAGAGTGAAAAGCTGGCCCGATCCGTACTGGCCCATCTTGAAACGGAAATTGCGGCATCACCGGTGAAAAAAGTGTTCAATCGGCTTGCCCGCGGCGCCTTGAGCATCTGCGTGTGCCAAACAAGAGAGCAGAGTATTCGTATTATTAACGAGATAGCCCCGGAGCATCTCGAAATCATGACCGATTCCCCCCGCAAGGACCTCAAGGAGATACGCAACGCCTCAGCGGTCTTTCTGGGACAATATTCACCGGTTGCAACGGGTGATTATTTCATTGGAACCAATCACGTACTCCCCACAGGTACTGCTGCACGGTATGCGTCTCCTTTGGGGGTTGATGATTTCGTGAAGCGGATTTCGGTGGCGACGGTCACAAAGAACGGATTACTCTCAGCCGCCGACCATGTGTCTCGATTTGCCCGGGCCGAAAATTTCGTGCACCATGCAATAAGCGTGGAAAGAAGGGTTGAGGGGTTCTAAACCCCCATTCGATACAAAACAGGGTGTCACTCACTGGACCGAAGTGAGCGGACGTTTCTAACCCAAGTTTCGCAATCGAAATCCGCTGTCCCGAGCGGTCCCGAGGCGCCGTCCTGAGCGGTCCCGAGGCGCTGTCCCGAGCGGAGTTGAGGGAGAGAGAGCAGTATGCGTAAGATATTGTGCGAGATTGATTTACAAAAAGCGCAGAGGTATCAGGATTTTACGTTCATGCGAACTTTATCCCGTCCCTCGTCCGAACGGATGTATCATCATTGAGCGTTCAACCGTTTCTATGAAGATGATGCTATTTGACCTTCGGTGGCCGCGCGAAACGCCACAGTGCGATGCACTGGGCGTCGAAGTGCGTGTAATGGAAACACCGAAGCCTGATTGTTGAACTCTGACATTTCGCCCTCTCGATGTACGGGATGAGGCGGCCCGGGAACTATGACGCGAAAAGACGGTCTTCTCTGGTTCGGCGATGATGCGGTTTCCCAGAAAGGGAACAACCCTCCTCCTCCGAAAACCACCAAAGGAAAACGAATCCTGGTTGGTATTCTGTTGGTTCTCTTTGTAGTTGCACTCGGGGCCGGTGCGATTTTCAGGTTTGGATACCACATGTACCAGACCCTCCCAAGCCCGTCCGAGCTGCAGAACATCCATCCGCCGCTTTCATCCAAGTTGTATGCCGCCGACGGAACACTCGTTCACGAATTCAGTATCGAACGACGCTCCTGGGTTCCTCTTAAGGACATTCCGGAAGATCTTCAGCATGCCGTGAT
>CAZEMW010000751.1:0-2106 GCA_964513105.1 uncultured Fibrobacterota bacterium | reverse complement strand
TCCTAGTTGTGACCAATCAGTCCGGAATAGCTCGCGGCTACTTCACGGAAAACGATGTAGAGCGCCTTCACTGTTGGATGAAGAAACAATTTCAATCCAGAAACACCGATATTGACGATTTCCTCTTTTGCCCCTATCACGAAAAGGGATCGGTCCCGCAATATGCCAGGAAATCGAATTGCCGAAAACCGGAACCGGGCATGTTCCTGGAAGCTGCGAAAAAGTGGAACATCGATTTGGGAAAAAGCATAATGATCGGCGACAAGCCTTCAGACCGGATCAACCATCCGACGCTCAAGAGTTATATCATCAAAAGCCACTACACGCCAACCGACTATGATTTCGAGACGCTGGATGACGTTCGTCTTTTTCTGGAACGGACAATGAAAAATCCCCAGTAGAACAATAGAATCCCTAACAAAGGGTATGTCACCACCGAGGCCTGGGCCAAATAAAGAGAATGTGGAACCATTTCGATCGTGTGCCGACCGGCATCTATGTTTATTGCCATCCAAGCTCCGTCAGCCCGATAATATGGTACCGATTCCCCATCCACCCTGATTTCCCAGCCGGGGTAATACACCTCTGAAATCCTGATAAAACCGGCGCGATTGACCTCCACCGTTGCCTTTCGATAGTTCGGAGTATACTCTTCCCATTCTATGTCGGCGCCGGGAACGGTTGGATTCAGACTATCCGGGGTCCATGGCCGTGGTTTGGATTTGGGTTCTTCTGCAAGGGCAACAGTGGTTCTAATGTCATATTCATTTGACTTAAGTGCAGCGATTGTTTCTTCCTCCGCCATGACCAGAAAATTAGGCACAAACGAAAGTCTTCCCAAGGTCTCTTCATTTTGGATCTTTACGTACCCGCTCTGATCGGCGGTAATTAGATACCTTACATTTGCAAGGTTAAGAAAATTGTTACCTTTTCTCATATTTCTTGGAACAAGGTAGGCTTGGCCGTTTTCGCCGGTAGCAATCAGATTCGTCAGGTAGTTAGTCCCCCGTTGATCTCCACGAAAGGCACGATACCACAACAGTTCATTATCGTGGAAACCTCCCACCTGCTCGAGTCCGTGAACACCGGCTCCACCCTTTGGCTCGGTTCCGGGAATGAAGAACACCCGAAAGGGTTCATCCGAGAATTCCTTTTCGATCCTTTCCAAAGTTGGTTCAGTGTAGAAGTACGGGCGGGGACTGGTAACCTGTATGAACTGACGGTTAATCCGGTATGTATCGATTAGGGTGATGGCTAGAACGGTACCAAGGAACACCCATTTACCAACCGATCTGTTTACCAGGGCCCACAATGCGGTCAATGCCGCAAGAGCAAAAAACCACCAGAGCCAAAGCATGGGAACAAAATTCTTGGTGAAATTCGCCTCAAAAACAGATTGTTTGCGGGGGTCGGCAAAAGTATCGACCAGAGCGCCCATCAGTCCTGCCACAAATCCTTTCATCGAGAAAAGCAACGCCAGTCCGGTGAATACGCCGCCGGTAATCAAGAGGCCTTTTTTCCATTTAGCCGAACGTCGGTCGTCCAAAGAAGAAAGCTCCCCTCGGATGATGTCAATCATAAACAAAGATGCAAGAAGAATCACGGAAAAGGCGTACCAAAACATCATCATGCTCGCCGCACGCATTTTCTTCACCATGGGCACGAGATGATATCCCAGATAATAAACCGGTGTATGAGCTCCCAGCGCAAATAGAACCGCAAGCCCACCGATGGCCGCCCAGAAGATCCGCCAGGGCTTGGGCTTATGAACAACAGCCAAAACCGCAAGCAGCAGAGCCATGGCCCCTGCGTATTCGGTATTGAGCTTAAAAGGGTTCTCACTCCAATAGTATTCCAGCCAATTACCGAATTCAGGGACCCAAAGGGAGAATACTTCCGGCCAATGTAATGACCAGGAGGACGCGAACTCAAAGCCGCGGTCTACTCCCCGAACAGAAAAGGACTCTCTTACAAACTGGTAAACCGGATATAGTTGTACGGCCGAAAGCCCAACTCCAACCGCAACACCAACCCAGAACCAACCGACCAAAGGGAAAAGTGCCCGGGGATCACGTTCTTTCCACCATCGAAGAATGATTGCAAACA
>CAZEMW010000750.1:0-2110 GCA_964513105.1 uncultured Fibrobacterota bacterium | reverse complement strand
ACATTGATGCTTTGGAAATCATGGATTCTCGAGGTAATCCTACCGTTCGAGTGATGGTGAAGCTTGAAGACGGCACAAAGGCCTCGGCCTCGGTACCTTCGGGCGCATCAACCGGACAGAATGAAGCCGTTGAGCTGCGAGACGGGGGGAAACGGTACGGCGGGAAAGGAGTTGAAAAGGCGGTCAAGAACGTCCGCGAGAAAATCGCCCCCGCGCTTATAGGCATGGAATCCACGGAGCAGGTTGACTTAGACCGAACGATGCTTGAGCTCGATGGTACTCCGAATAAGCAAAAATTGGGTGCGAATGCGATCCTCGGCGTATCCATGGCTGTGGCAAAAGCAGCCGCCGACTCCATGCGCCTTCCGTTATATACATACCTGGGAGGTGCCGGTGCACGACGGCTTCCGGTGCCCATGCTCAATGTGCTGAACGGAGGGAAGCACGCCGACAACAGCCTTGACTTTCAGGAGTTTATGATATCTCCCGCCGGAGCATCGAGTTTTTCAGAGGGACTTCGATGGGCGGCGGAGACGTTCGGCGCACTACGTAAAATATTGCTGGACAAAGGGCATTCCACCGGGGTCGGCGACGAAGGTGGGTTTGCGCCACAGCTTGGCAGTGATGCCGAAGCCTGCGAACTTCTCGTCGATGCGATTACCGCGGCCGGGTATCGTCCGGGAGAGGAGATATTCATTGCTCTCGACCCCGCGGCAAGTTCGTTTTACGAAAAAGGTACCTACGAACTGAGCGCTTCGGGGAAAGGAACGAAATCGACCGACGAAATGGTTGTCATGTATAAAGACTGGGTCGACAAGTATCCCATTGTCTCGATCGAAGACGGACTCGATGAAAACGACTGGGACGGATTTGGAAAACTCACTGCCGCGATCGGCGACCGTGTTCAGATTGTCGGCGACGACCTCTTTGTTACCAACACCAAATTCATTCAGCGGGGCATCGAAGAGAAATCGGCTAATGCGGTTTTGATGAAGGTAAATCAGATCGGAACGGTCACCGAAACATTCGAAGCGATTGACATGTGTCGTCAGGCGGGATTCGGCTATATCATATCACACCGTTCCGGTGAAACCGCCGATACCTTTATCGCGGACTTGGCTGTTGCGACGGGCGGAGGGCAGATAAAGACCGGGTCGGTTACCCGAAGCGAGCGGGTTGCCAAGTACAACCGTCTGTTGGAAATTGAGCATGCGCTGGGGAAAAGAGCCGAGTATTCGAATCCGTACGAGGGTAAATAGGGATTTCCCTTTTTTTTCTCACGTCTGGGATGGAAGCGGGTTACCTGTTATTGTGAGAAGGGGACAATCGGCACACCGCCGGTTGTCCCATTTCAACTATGACGGTAGTAACAGTCTGAACGTCCAATTGGTTTTCAACAATCAATCACACGATACCCCACAGGGGCCGGGATCCTTCGGCGGTTTGTGCGTGATTACAGGTTTCCCCCATAAACAACGGGCCTGAGCTCACCCGAAAAGATTACTGTCTTGAAATCCTGGGAACCGTGAGTGGTCCGACATGCCCCCGGATACTCGATCGACACCAATGAACCGCTCTGCCGGCTCAATCCCAGGCCCACATACGAATCATCACCGAACGCCCAGCAAACTGTCCAATACAACCGAAAGAGAATCAGTGGGCATCACCCCCACGCGACGAGTTGCCTCTGTACCGTTCGCGAAGTATACGAAAGTCGGTACGCGCGTAATATCGTAGGAAAGTGCCAGGCCGGGCTCCTGAGTTACGTTAACTTTTGCTACAAGAGCATCGTTTGAGTACTCTTCGCAAATACCGGAAATGGTCGCTTCCATCTGCCGACTCGCGGGACATGCTGGATTAAAGAAGTCGATCATCGCAATTGTTCCCTCATTGTTCACCAGCGAATCAAACGATGCCGAATCCAGCCAGGCGACGTCGGACGTGACTCCTTCTATCTCCACGGCGGGCGGGGGGAGATCCTTTGAGCATCCAAAGACAAAAAGCATTGACCAGGCGAATAGCGACAATCCGAATACCCGAACAGATCTGCTCATACACATGCTCCCGGTGAAAGAAAAAGGGCGCCGGCCCTAAGCATATACATTCAAAG
>CAZEMW010000749.1:0-2135 GCA_964513105.1 uncultured Fibrobacterota bacterium | reverse complement strand
TGCCCCTCCGGGGGTGATCTATTTAGGGCCGACCGGGTGAACTTTGCCGAGGACACCGGGCGGCCTTTTTTGCTTTTCGGCCAGACCCTGTCAAGGGTATTATTGCCCCACCTTTTCCGTTGCACGAATAATATACATAATGTGTGAAATCATGCAAGTAAATTTGAAATGGTGATGTATTTTTCTGGAATGAATATTGGCCAGAAGATCAAAGATTTGCGAATAAAACGTGGTTGGACTCAGAAAGACTTAGCAGGGCGTTTAGAAACAACGCAAAAAGTCATCTCCGACTACGAAAACCAGTACTCCAACCCGCCCATAGAACGTCTGCCGGACATTGCGCACGCTTTTGGGATTAGTGTTGACGAGCTTTTGGGTGTCAAACCCATCCGCGAAGTAAAAGAGATATCAAGAACTCACGGGAATAGCCGTCTTTCAAGAATACAGGAAATGTACAGTCAACTAACCCCAGCGGACCAACGAGCTATTCTCAAGCAGATTCGTGGATTGTTGCTTCAGACAAACTCACTCCGCGCAAGCGATGGGGACTCAAGTAAAGAAAGCTGAATCAGACGTACCCTTGTCGCCGCCCGGCCTTGGATTTACTCTCCCAATCAACGACCAAGGATACACCTGTCGTTTGTGGTTTGTCGTTACTTACGTGGCACAGCGGAAAACTTGGATGACATAGGATGCATCCATACGTATTCCGTACAGCTCTTGGATAATCCCCCACTCACGAAGCTATATTGTTCCCTTGGTCATTTGCGGTAACCGGCTTTGGAGTTTTCAGCCATGAAACGAGAAATCACCCTCAAGGAAATAATCGCCCAGCTGGAAGAATATCCGGAAGACACCACCGTCACGGTATCAACCAAACAGGAACTAAATGTGGTGGGTTTTGTTTTCCAGCGGCCCGACGGGCAGCGGCAAATTGTCGAGGTGAAACCGACAAACACGGTGGAATAAAAATCCGCAAGCCCGGCATTCCAGACTTGCGGTTTGCTTTTATGGTTGCGGATGGGTACAACCCGTCGGAGGCAGGCGGGTGAAAGGAAAAAGAAGCGCCACCGGTCCGCGGACGCCCGACACTGCGGTACACTCCTCCGCGCGGTACTACGTTTTTCCCCTTCCGTCGATCGAATAGGCCAGCAAGTTCATTTATTTCGGCGAAAAAGTGTAAATAATCACCGTCGGGAAAGCGTTTCTATCGCTTCTTGCGGCGTGCCTTAATGTCCCGGGCGATTTCTGCCACAGTGGATTTCTGGGACCTCGCCCGCCGATCTTTCGTATAATCACCCGTCCCGCTTTTGTACTGCTGAAGAAAGCGCACATAATTGAAAGGACCGAGTTCTTCTGCGAGCGTCCGCAATCCACGGACACGGATTTCTTCGAGTGTGGGTATGCGCTTTTTCATTTCTTCTCCATCTCCTGTATCCAAGCCAAGGGATTTTCAACCCGAACTCTTAAAGAATCTTGATATTTTTTGCTCTTTTTCACCAGTTTATCATCAGTGGTAAGAAAAACGCTCACTTCGGCGCTTTCGGCGCAGGCCAGATGTAAGGCATCAAAACCGCCTATGCCCCATGTCTCAATTTCGGTTGCTCGCCTCGTTATAGTCTCTTTGATTCTTACGGTTTTGCCGGCGACTCCGGCAAGTTCACGAACGGCCATGCGATGAGCTTCTGCACTGTTTTGCTCAATTTCGTAATCCACGACTTCACTGCTCACCCACTCCCAATATCCCAGTTCATGATATAGGAGAATAAGCAAAACGGCTTCCGCCTCCAGATGGACACGTGATTGGGATTGATCATCAAAAGGCCGATTCAAACAACATGTATCGAGATAGACTGTAACCATTGCGCTCCAGCGTCGCTGCGGAATTCCACTGTGTATCTATGAAAATACCATAGATACGCAGGGAACGGTAGAATCCGGCGGTTTGTAAGCGGAAAATCTGCTGCAGGCTGGTCCGAGGGACCAATAAAAAAAGGACCACCCCCCGGCCCAAAAAGCTAATTCATTAATGTACGCCCTTCCCCCTTTGAAATCCCCCACAACCTCTCTTCCGCGAAAAGCGGACGTTCCGTACGCCCTGCTCGCCTCGTATGCCGGCTCAGTCGCCGGCGCTG
>CAZEMW010000748.1:0-2139 GCA_964513105.1 uncultured Fibrobacterota bacterium | reverse complement strand
CTTTCCCGATGTGTGATCGGGACTCACTTCGGCAAGCTCACTTCGGCAAGCTCAGCGCGCCGCAGTGCAACGCAGCGCGCCGCAGCACAAGCTTTAGCGTATTATTTGTCAGACAAAGGAATTATCTGTTTGGTGGCTGAGCCTGGCCGAAGTCTGATCTTTGGTGACTGAGCGGCGCCGAAGTCTGATTTTCGATCTTTGATCTTCCGGCTTTGCCGGCCAGGTGGGTTTCTCCGGTACCCCGGATCCGAAATGCAGCCTCGTTTCTGGGCTCTTTGGCAAGCATGCCCTGTGATGAAGTATTTTTAGAGGCTGTAGATTTCAAATTCAAGAACCGGGAACCGACAGATGACTGAAGAAACGAATCGCTCCGATAAGCCGGCCGAAGATATCAACGAACAGATGCAGGTTCGGCTCAATAAGATCGAAACCATCAAAGATGCCGGGGAACATCCCTACCGTGACCGTTTCGACAAAGAACACACCCTTGGCGCAGTGTTGGAAATGGACGAAGGCACGACCGACGTAAAAACCGCCGGTCGGGTTGTTGCCATGCGCTGGTTCGGTAAGCTCGCATTCGGCCATATTTACGACGAGTCGGGGAAGCTACAGTTTGCGCTGCAGAAAAACAAGCTGGGAGATCGATTCGCTCAGTTCAAAAAAACAGTTGATATCGGCGATTTCGTCGGGGTTGAAGGTGAAATCATTACGACCAAAACCGGGGAAAAAACAATCGATGTCTCGAGTTGGACATTTCTGAGCAAGTCGCTTCGACCACTTCCCGAGAAGTTCCACGGGATGACCGATCCCGAACTCAGACTTCGTCGTCGATACCTCGATCTGATCACTTCACCGGAAGTTATGAACCGATTCCGCGAGCGAACGTAGATGATCGGAACCATTCGGGATTTTCTCATCGCCGACGTATACACGGAAATTGATACCACCGTGCTGACAAACATGGCGGGGGGAGCTTTGGCAAGACCGTTTATTACTCATAATAATGCTCTCGATATCGACGTATATCTCCGTATTGCTCCGGAAACCTATCTCAAGAGGGCCATCGCCGGAGGTTTCGAGAAGGTGTTCGAGTTTGCCAGATCGTTTCGCAACGAGGGAGTGGACGCCTCTCATTTGCCGGATTTCACTCTGCTGGAGTACTACTGCGCGTACTGGAACTATATCGACAACATGAATTTCACCGAAAAACTGGTGAAGAACCTTGTTGAAACAATCAAAGGCTCTGAAACATTCAGCTACGGAGAACAGACAATCTCATTGCAGGGAGAATGGCCGAGAATTTCTTTCAGGGATCTGCTTCTCCGGGATTGTGGAATCGATATCAATCAGTTCCCGACCAAAGAGGACCTTCTGGCAGAGATCTCAAAGAAGGGCATACGCTTCGATGAAGATGTCGATGTAAAGAAGGCGGGACGCGGTACGTTGATAGACCTACTATACAAGAAAGTCTCTCGTCCTGAACTCATCGATCCGGTATTCGTAACGCATCATCCTATTGACCTATCGCCCCTTGCAAGACGTAATGATGAAGACGAAACGGTGGTCGACCGATTTCAGTTGGTCATCAACGGGTGGGAGGTAGTGAATGCCTATTCGGAGCTGGTCGACCCGATTGATCAGACGAAACGATTTGAGCAGCAGGCACTTGCCCGGGCGCAGGGCGACGCCGAAGCTATGGAAATCGATACGGATTTTCTCCGTTGTATGGAATACGGAATGCCGCCTATCTCCGGCTGGGGAATGGGTATCGATCGAATGGTGGCGCTCCTTACCGACGCTCATACGCTTCGAGATGTAGTGCTTTTCCCGCTTCTTCGTCCCGAGTAGGTAGGAAAGATACGCCCCCGGGGTGAAGGCTTCATACGGAAGATCCTTTGAACGTTGAATGAAAGAGTTGCCCATATATGGAATTGTTCATCGCTCTTCGCTATCTTCGCGGTAAACGCAAGATCGGCTTTATCTCTCTCATCACCTACATAACCGCCGGCGGTGTCCTTCTGGGAACCGCGGTGCTGATTATTGCGCTTTCTATTGCCAACGGCTTTGAAAAAGAGGTCCGTGACCGGATTATCGGTACGCAGGCTCATGCCCGAGTTCTAAAATATCACGGACGAGATA
>CAZEMW010000747.1:0-2142 GCA_964513105.1 uncultured Fibrobacterota bacterium | reverse complement strand
CTCCCGCACTGTCACCCTCAACGAGAAATACTTCGCATTTGCTCGGGTCTTTCTCCTGACAGTCGGCCAGCTTCCCGGGCAACCCTCCGCCGTCCATGACAGTTTTTCTTCGGGCAAGTTGGCGGGCCTTTCGGGCGGCTTCACGGGCTACGGCCGAGTTCATACACTTTTCGGCTATTTTTTTAGCCACCGCAGGGTTCTCTTCGAGGAACACCAGGAGATGTTCATTTACCTTAGACTCTACATATCCGGCAACTTCCGAATTTCCGAGTTTGTTCTTGGTCTGTCCTTCAAACTGCGGGTTTGCGAGCTTGACACTTATTACCGCCGTCATTCCTTCGCGAAAATCCTCGCCCCTTATCTCGACTTTGTTGTTCTTTATAAGCCCGTTTGAAGTTATGTAGCTATTCAAAGCACGCGTAAGCGCTTTTTTGAATCCGGACAGGTGCGTTCCGCCGTCTATAGTGTTGATGTTGTTTGCAAAGGTGAAAATATTCTCTGCATACGACTCGTTGTATTGAATAGCTATTTCGAGATCAAGATTATCGTCGGTGCTGTGAAGATAAATTGGTTCTGTATGAAGCGGTGTCCTGTTCTCATCAAGATACTTTACAAAAGAAACCAATCCACCGGGATAGCAAAATTCGTGTTCTTTTTCTTCTTCTTCTTCGGATCTTATCTTGATCCGTATGCCCTTATTGAGAAACGCAAGTTCTCTGAGTCTTTTTGAAAGAATATCGAAACTGTATTCGGTGGTTTCAAAGATCTGGTCATCAGGTCTGAAATGGATCGATGTACCGGTAAGCGGAGTATCGCCTGCTACTTTGACCTCGGATCTGGGATGTCCGCGATCAAATTCCATGACATAAATCTTACCGTCCCTGTATACTTCGGCCTTCAGGTACGACGACAATGCATTTACGCAGGAAACACCGACTCCGTGAAGACCGCCGGATACTTTATAGGTCGAATTGTCGAATTTTCCTCCGGCATGCAGCGTGGTGAGAACCAGCTGCAAGGCCGACATTTTCTCTTCTTCATGGTAATCGACAGGTATACCCCGGCCGTTATCCATAACGGTTATGGACTGGTCCCTATGTATGATCACCTCGATTGTATCGCAAAAACCGGCCAACGCCTCATCTATGGAGTTGTCGACAACTTCGTAGACAAGATGATGAAGGCCCACCGAACTGGTGCTTCCAATGTACATCGCCGGCCGTTTTCTGACAGCCTCGAGACCTTTAAGGGTCTTGATACTCTCCGCACCGTAATTTGTATTGTTATTCTCATTTTCAGCCATCTTTATTCTCCGGTATTTTTTCCTGAAATCGACTAAATTCGGGGGTACAAATGCTTTTCTCCGGGTCTCATACTCATATGAAGCTTAGCAGAACACTATGCGCTTCACCGAGGTACATTGGGTATTTTTTCTTATGCTCTCGAGGATGTGCTTTTCCATAAAGGACAGTTCCTGTCGCCAAGCCGATGATGGAACCCGAATGTATAGAATCCCGTTGTCTACTCCCTTGCATTCGGCTACCTGTGCCAAACGTTCACCGACTATTCGAGTCCAGTTAATAGTGATCTCCGCCTCACGGCAGGCGGTTAAGTACCCTCGCCGGTTAAGAACGGATTCCAGCAGCCCTTTTATTTTTTCAGGTTCTCTTTGCTTTGTCATGTTGCGCTGATAGTGCCTCCGGCCAACTGGTAGGAAGGCATTGTCGCAGCAAATCGAGAGGACCGTGTGAGCGCGGTTACGAAAAGCTGTCCTCTTCCGACTATCAGTTCTTCAATTTTAGCCGTCCGTCGCTCGTCTAGATCCGCAAATGCGTCGTCAACAAGGATTATGGGGGATTCCCCCCTGCTTGTTTCTATATGACACAGTGCCGAGAGACGAAGCGACAATCCAAGGCTTCTACATTGGCCTCTGGAGCCGTAGGATTTGGCCGAATGCCCATTGAGCAGGCAATCAAAATCGTCTCTATGCGGACCAACCGAACAAAAACCGCGTCTTATATCGCTTTGCCGGCGATCTACTAGAACATTATAAAATACATCGTTGCACGACTCTCGACCCACTATTACGGTGCCGGCGGCTGTGGAAATGCTGGACTGGTATTATACCGCTGCTGCTTCTTT
>CAZEMW010000746.1:0-2149 GCA_964513105.1 uncultured Fibrobacterota bacterium | reverse complement strand
CGGGCGTAAAAAACATCGCCGTCCAGCCAACCGTCGACGACGAAGAGCTGGACCATAGCTATTTTCAAACTCTGAGGACCTCGTTTTCCCACAAAATGGCCGCGACTCGGGCGGGGATCGGGTGGATTGGTAAAACCGACCTGCTGGTAACTCCAGTTTTCGGGCCGCGCGTGCGCCTGGCCACGGTACTGTTTGCCTCAAGTGAGCACCCAATCGCAGTGGGCACACCCATAATCTGGAGCAAATGCCGAAGCTGCATGGTCTGTGTGCTAAGCTGTCCGGCCAAAGCGGCCAACGGCAAGCTCTGGCGAGCCGGCATTGACCGGGACGAATTCTATGATGCATTCAAATGCCGGGAACAGTGCCGTGAATTCTGGCGTGTCCACATGAGCAAGAAACGAAGCATCTGTGGGATCTGTGTCTCCGCCTGCCCTATTGGTATGAGGAGGAAAATGCTGGATCCCCGTCTGCCGGACCAAACCTACGGAACCGACCAGCCCGTTGAAACGTGAAGTCCAGTAGCGTGAGAGCCTTTCGAAGCCGCCCTTCGGTTGCTGAGCGGGGCTTTGAAGCCTGGCCTTCCCTTCTACTGTGCCGCCAGCCGCGCAAACTCGGCTTCGTACTCGGCCAACCCCGGCAGATCATGTTTTTCCACCGGGACGGCATCGATCGCAAATCCGTCGATCGTCTGAAGTGGCGAGACCTCTTCGAGAGCCGCCACGCCGCATATCGCCGCCCCGAACGCGGTCGCTTCTTTGAGCTCGGTAATTGCACAGTTTGCTTCGGGGTACACCGAAGACAGAAGCGGATTGTAGGTTGAGTTCTGTCGAAATCCACCTTCGGTGAACACCTCTCCGGTCCCGTCGAACCCTGCCAGAGACAACGCGATCTTTGTTTGAAGCGCCAGGGAGAGATTCAGCACTGCATAGGCCGTTTCGTAGTTGTGGAAAAACGACGGCATCTCATGCCCTTTTTGTATATCGGTCAGAAGGTACTCCTTGCCGTTTTCCACAACCCGTGCCGTTGCTTTGGGAAAGATGCCCGTTCCCTTTACCACCGACGGGACAATAAACAACTGCTTCTCGGATACCACTTTCCGGCAAATGTCCGGGCTGAACGCCGGAAAGTCGTCTCTTCCGGAAACGTCGCGAAGAATTTTGCTGTAGGTATCGAACTCGAGTCCGCCCATGAAAATCGACGTCTTCACCGGGTTATAGAAGGCATCGAGGTTGTAGAACACCAGTTTACCCAGTTCCGATTCACCGAACTGCACCGATTCCTGCGGATGCATCGCAACACACCAGGTCCCGGTCGAGTTGAGAACAAAGTTCTTGTAATCCTTGACAAGATACGGCAGCAGGGACGCATTTGAATCGTGAATACCCATTGTTACGATACAGTCGGTGGACAAACCGGTTTCTTCGGCCATTTCAGGAGAGACCGTACCGAGAACCCGCCAGCTATTCTTTATACTTTTCGGGAGTTTGTCCTCTACCCCCAGCTTTCGGGCAACCATGGAATAGTCACGATTCTCAAAATCGTACAAATAGGTATGACAGCCGGTATATGTAGGATCGGCACCAACATTCCCGGTAAGCAGGTACCCGAAATACTGAGGATAATACAGTATGTGCTTTATGCGCGCAAATTGCTCAGGCCATTTCTTCTTCTGGAAATAGAGAATCTTGGCCACATTTACCATGCTGCCGATTTCGGCGGTTGCAGTAATGCGCTGCAGTTTGATCGGCTTGCCGAATTCAGTGAAAAACTCATTTCTGAACTCCTCGCCGGCATCGGTTGTATAGGCTACCGGCGGAACCGCCAGGTCACCATTCTCATCGATCGACATAACCGTTGCACCGTGAGTGGTAATGGAAAGCGCCGATATCGGGTAAGTCGCGGAAAAAGTTTTCAGTTGCTCCTTAATCCACGCAAACGTATTCTCGACATCTTCGTAATGAATGCCGTCTTCGACCTTCTCCTCAAATGACCGATACTCCTGCGCAACGATTTTGAGTTCGGTATCGAAGATCAGTACCTTTTTGTTTGTCTTTCCGATGTCGATTACGCCGATGTAACGAGTTTCCATTTGGCCCACCTCCGATGAGTGACGGTGCGTCAACCGTCCAGGTTTATGTCTATGCCCTCT
>CAZEMW010000745.1:0-2152 GCA_964513105.1 uncultured Fibrobacterota bacterium | reverse complement strand
ACCAAAGAGGAGAGAACTGCGCACAATCCGTATTGTGCAGATACGATGAAGGTATTCACTCCCGAGGAGGGAGCGGCGTATTATGTGGGAGATACTATGGAAATTCGGTATTGTGCGGATTCATTGTACACCCCAATTGTGGAAGTCAGCTTCAATTGGGGGATTGATTTTCAAACCCTTGGGTATGGAAACCCATTCCGCTCATTGGACACCGCCATATACTCAGGTGCCCCGGGCGTGATCTCATGGGTCATTCCGGAATCGACATCGTACTCCAGTTTCTATAGTGCGTCAACCGTATCCGATTCGTGCGTGGTTCGCATATATGAGTTCACATACGATTCAATTCGAGCTTATTCAGCCCTTTTCACAATTCTACCCAACGAATGACTGCAAGTAGCAGCTGAATCCCGGGTTTCGTACGAGCCTACGCTTCTGCGGAAAATCGTGCAGGTACAAAATCGCAATCAGGGAAGCCAAAGGCGAAGCACTACTCGTCCTCGAACTAGTGACTCAAGAGTTTTTAGGGGCAACGTCTCGATTCACTACGAGCTCCGGCCCCGGAAGGGCCTGAGTACCGCCGCACGGCGGCTGAGTACGAGGGGAGACGTTCTTACTCTTTAAGCTTTCCCCGTGCGATACAATCGGCAAGAAGCTCTTCCACATACTCCCACAGCCGCGGAGAACCCTCTTTGATCTTTTTCTTATTCGCCCCAAGCACCTGTGATTTCCGAATCCCGTGCTGCATCCAGGCATTATTCTCCACATGCGCATTCTGCAAAATAGGCTCGAGGCGATCGAGTGCGGCGGCGAATCTGGCTTCAGGTGTTTCGCGGGATTCAAATTCTTCCCACAGCTCCTTCAGCTCACGTCCCTGGTCTTCGGGCAGTAATCCGAATATTCGCTCAGCCGCGGCTTTTTCTTTCCTGCTTTTTTCAGCAAGGCCCTCGGCATCATACAGAAAAATATCCCCGGCATCGATTTCCACAAGATCATGCACGAGCACCATCTTGATCACCCGAAGGATATCAACCGTATCGTGTGCATACTCCCGAAAGGTGAGAGCCATCATAGCCAGGTGCCACGCATGTTCGGCGTCGTTTTCATGCCGGGAGCCGTCAAAAAGCCGCGTTCGCCTGACAATATGCTTGACTTTGTCGATCTCTACCAGGAATTGTATCTGCTTGTCGAACCGTTGGGACATGCCTTTGTCCTCCACCTGTACCTGCTCAGAAACCCGAAAAGGATTCGTCGGATCGGGCCCCGTGGATGTCTTCATAGAAAAAAGCGAACGAAGTCTGCATGTACGGCAGCAGCCAGAAAAAGCCTATGCCAAAGGTCAAAATCGAAAGAATGAACCAACCGATAAAGCGAAGTCCCAAAACAAACAGTTTCCATTTGTTTCCCATCATCATCTTCTTGCTCCGGGCTATCGCTTCTCCCGGTTCGATGGTCGGGTTGTCGGCAAGAATGAAGAAGGTCTGGGAATAGGACAGTGCGGCAATTATGCCTGGAATAATCAGCAGCAACGACCAGAGCACGATATACAGCACCATGAGCAGATAGGCGATCAGCGCTTGCGAGAATCGCGTGAAACCATCGAACAGCACGCCAACTTGGAGGGATTTTCGACGAGCCAAACCAAGGAAATAGAAACACAACCCAAGGGTAAGCGGCCCGGAAATGAGAAGTGAAATCAACCAACCGATTCGAGGCACCGATGAAGCTCCGCTGGTGAGAACAATGTAGATCACCCCTAGGCCCACCGACGGCCACCATTTCCCGCGCAACGCCTCCCGGGCTCTGCGCTGAAGCTCGGCATTCGGGGTTTCTGCGATTACCGATGTTTGAAGTGTATCGCTCATTATTGTCGACCTTTCTATAGCAAGAAGCTTCCCCCCGTCGAATCCGGCTGCAAACGGCAGGCCGGCGAGATGAGCACAAAAACTACCTATTGTGCCGGAATTTCACCAGAACTATCCTGAAATCCCCCGTAGTCGAGACCGTCAGACGCTCAAAACCCCGGGGTTCTCCCGCTTATCAGTTCCTTTGATTTTGGCTATTGCAAATCAATTGCCTCGGGATAATCAGTTAATCTTTTTAAGCTTCTTTTTTGTATCTTTATGAAATTAATTCCACAATTAGAAAATGC
>CAZEMW010000744.1:0-2153 GCA_964513105.1 uncultured Fibrobacterota bacterium | reverse complement strand
CTCCTACACACATGAGCATTATGGCGTACATATACCTTGAGGGAATCTGCCCCCGATGGAAAACCTGGTTCTTAGCCCAAGTTTCGCAGTCGAGAGCGGAATTTATGCGCAAGATAGTGCAACAGCTTACGCAGAATGCCGTGAGTTGATTGCGAAACTTGGGTTTAGACCGAGATCCAACCGGCAACGAAAAGAGGAACTATGGGACGCATGAATGTAAGAACTTTGCTACTGGTCGTCTGGAGCTGCCTGGCATTCGAATGGGGGGTAGTTTCAAGCGCGACGGCTGCCGATACAACCGTGCTCTCTCTTACCATGGAAGATGCAATCCATCCCCGGAATGTCTCAATACGTCCGGGCGGACTCCCTTTGCTGGTTGCCCTGGAGTTTGTTGACGGTGCACTCCGAAGGTCGATTGGATTCAGTCCGATGTATGAGGAAAGCGCCCTTGTGATCGATGGTTCCGGAATGACCCTTGTCGACGGTGAATTGACGGGAACAATGAAGACCGTAGTCACAGACTACAAAGAACAGAGTGTTCAATGCGTTTACGCCATAACGGCAGAGGTGGCGGACAAGAGAGTTTTCGGAGGCTTCGGTGGATCATTTGGAGAGAAGAGTGCGTCAGGAGCGATTTCGGGAACGGTAATCGCCCCCGACTATTCCAGCCTTCTTGGGGCTGAATTGTATCTCAGAAACGCACTCATACCTGTGGAAGGCCGAGAATCTCAGGATAAGTGGGAAGACGCGCACCTCAGCATTCGGTTCAAAGATGGTGAGGCGATATTTGTCGACAATGGAAATGCCGCCATCCCCAGAGGACTGTTTGGTAATCACTATTACGAATACCAGGACGAGATCCAGATTATGACCTCTCACGGTCCGCTCCTGGTCAATAAGGATCAGTGGTTTTCCACCGATCGTCACTTTTCGCTTACATTCACTGCCGAGGGCGCCATTTCAGGAACCGTGGAAAATACGGTGCGAGCACGAAGAGAAGACCAGCGTTTTGTAACGGGACATTACAAACACGAACTGACCGGCATGGCGATCGGGAATCTGGTGTACGGAACCTTTACTACCGTTGTTAACGGATCACTGCAGGAAGAGAAACCGTTCGTGGGTGAGCTTGTATGCAATCCGAGTGTACCCTCCGATCCCCGCAACAGTATTTACTCCATTCGTATTCTCGCCGGTATTGCCGAACCACAGGCGGCGGGAGTAAGCACCTGCGTGCATGACGGTTGTGCACCGATGAAAGTGTATCTGGACATTAAGGACGGCAGTCTCAGGGATGTTGTTGCCCATTCATGGTATAACAGAATGGAATACGTCACCGATGTGAAGACAATAGAGATATCCGACTCTGTTTTGACACTCACGATCGCGATCCAGATTCCCCCCGACCCCGCCATTTCATTCCCTGCGCAACCGGTAACCGCGAACTATGGCATGACACTGGATCTGGGGGGAAAGCTACTGCACGGTTCATATTCGGGCCGGTTCGATGGGCAATTGCGTGAGGGTTTTGCGGTCGGGAAGTATTTCACACGCGATTCGCTTGACAACGCCGATGCGGTTTTGAATCAGTTCCGTACCACCGAACTAACCGGGAGCCTCCCGAAAAATTCCTCGTTTCACCAGGAGGCTATTGCCGAGTCACGAAACCCGATTCTTCAAGGGGAAAGACTGAAAACCACCTTATGGAATGATTTCCGATACAACTACCAGGGGCTGGCCGGAGGTCTCAGTCACCATATTTTTGCTCCCAACTTCAGTTTTGAACCGATTCCAAATGCTGCCGAGTATCTATTCAAAATTGAGCACGACGGACGAACGTTTTCGTTCCGGGCTGCGGATCCCCGGGCACCCATAGCTCCAATCTGGGATTCCCTTCCGGCTTCACAGACAACGGTCTATCGAATCTCCTGCAGTGCGCTTGATGAGGACGGAAATCTCATCGAGGGCTCCAAACAGAATCGACCTTGCGTGAAACGCCCGGCCTTCCAGGGCCCGTATGCCCCCGCCCCGGACAACCGTCGACAGCGTGTGTCCCGGTATTTACAGTCATTTACAACCAGCCTCTGGACTGCCGCCTATCGGTCGCCTTTTTCGGCCGCCCATATACCAAATGGCTCGACCAGGCCGGAACC
>CAZEMW010000743.1:0-2161 GCA_964513105.1 uncultured Fibrobacterota bacterium | reverse complement strand
GGACGGTGATAAGGTGACTGCCGAGGTGAAACACGCTCCCCAGGGGCTTGAGATCGTGAATCAAAGTATCCGATGGAGTCCCGGCAAACCAATGCTTGACAGCGTGGTTGTCGAGTTTTGGGACGGTTTCCAGCTGAGCAGCCGATACGCCTGGACCCTGCAGGTTTATGAACGAGACGAGAAACCACGTCCCGTTTCCTTTGCTTCGTCCGCATCCTTGATTCCGAGTGTGGTGGAGGTCGGACAGGCCGTCGGCATTCCGGTGCACGTGGATACAATGTCCGGACAACCCCCGTACACCTTCCAGTTTCAGCTCGATGGGCAAGATGTCTCTGTTACGAAAACTAATGATTCGATAACGTGGACACCGTCAGTTTCGGATACCGGATCTCGGGTAGTGCAAGTGACGGTCACCGATCTGGTTTTGTCGGCCGATACGCTATTAAAAACGGTGTTTGTTGCACCGGCGGCAAACAGCCCCTGCTCACTCGCCGTACTGACCGATCTGCCTCGACTGGAAAACGACGTCGTCGATATGCGGAGCGTGACGGAACCTGCGGACATTGTCATGAAGATAATCGATAAGGATCACCATCTGGTAGACCGCCACAGCATAACGATAGTTCAGGGGAATGCTTCGATAGGAAACTCCCTGGACAGCGCCCGACAAATCACGATTACTCTATCTCCCAAACCGAGTTTGCGGAGGGACACCCTGGTTGTTGCGGCCGAAGACAAAACCGGAAACAAAGATACCGTTACATTGCATATCGCCTATGCTTTTAAAAGCCCTGCCGATATGGCGCAATTGGCCGGATGGTTTGGAACCGGTGGAGGCATTGTTCTCACGCAGGAAAATTCCGTTGAGCAGTGGTTCAGCTCCGATTCTTCGGTTCTTCTAAGTCAGCCCAGTGCGGCAAAAATGCCTTCGCTGCTCAAGCATGGCGGCCCAAACGGCAACCCGGCACTCAGGTTCGATAATTCTCAAAACAGTCACCTGTATCACCTCGGCTACGGAAACTGGGCAGGGGATGAGTTCACGGTAAGCATGGTGGTGCGAATCAATCAACCAGTTGACAGTCAACAGGCACTGCTTTCGGTCGGTGCCGACGACGGGTTTGCGCTTGGAATTGACTGCGATGGTGAGATAGCCATTCTTAACGAGGAAAGTCGCGGCTTCTGTGCGGACACAAATCATGCCTCTTCCGGGTTGCCACTCACTCCGGCCAAGTGGTCAATCGTGACCTGGCGCTCGGAAAGTGGTGTCGTGGGAGATGATATAGCCGTCAATGCATGGTTGAATGGAACCGCCGGACAGAATACTATGAAGCTACAAGATGTTGTTGAAGGGGACAGCTTCGTAATCGGTGCCGGACAACTCAATAACCCCCTGGGCCCCTATTTCAGAGGGGACATTGCCGAGATAATCTTCTTTAACCGGGCCTTGACCGATAAAGAGCGATTGAATGTCGAGATGTTGCTGTCTGAGGAATTTGCAATCGAGCTTTCGGGCAGGTAGCGCCTCGTTGGCGGCTATCCGGCCGGCAAGAGAACCACTACGCGGCCACTATTGGGGACTTATGGCGCCTCGCGTGCCATGAGTTCATACTTCTTTGGTTTTTACGTTCTCCACGAAATCCCGGTAGGCTTTCGCAATTCCTTCACGAAGCGAAGTCTTTGCGCGCCATCCGAGAGACTCAAGGCGAGAGGTGTCCAGCAGCTTGCGAGGAGTGCCGTCCGGTTTGGTTGTATCGTACTCTATCGTTCCGTCGAAACCGACCACTTTTTTGACAAGCAATGCCAACTCCGCAATTGTGGTTTCCTGTCCGGAGCCGATGTTGACAATCTCGCTCCCGTCGTAAGTCTCCATAAGAAAAATACAAGCATCGGCCAGATCATCGGAAAAGAGGAATTCTCGTTTCGGCTTTCCACTTCCCCAGATCGTTACCGATTCAGCTCCCGCCTCTTTTGCCTCATGGAACCGTCTGATTAGCGCGGGAAGCACATGAGAGTTCTCGGGATGATAGTTGTCCCCCGGTCCGTACAGGTTCGTCGGCATAACCGATATGTAGCGGGTTCCGAATTGGGTATTGTAACTTTGGCAAAGAGTGATGCCGGCGATCTTTGCCGGATATGCCCACTCTGCTGTATTGGTTTTTTG
>CAZEMW010000742.1:0-2172 GCA_964513105.1 uncultured Fibrobacterota bacterium | reverse complement strand
CGAGTCCCGAATTAACTTCGGGAAGATGAACCTGTCGATTGGGGCCGAAAAAGGGCACCTTCCCGATTCAAAACGGGACTCGGTGTCCATTTTCGGTGGTTTCGGACAGGCGCTATTTATAATGTATACCGAAAACCCCCGACACGGACACCGACCGGATAGTTTCGGACAAACAATCCAATAGCCTCACTCGAAGAATTTTCGTGAGATGTCGCAAAAACCATTTTTGTGCATCAGAAATGCCCAATCGGAAACAGTATGCCCCGCTTTTTGCTTTTGATGCGGCCGTGTCCCAGGATTTTTCATTTTTTCTCGAAACGAAGCGTAATTATAACACGTTTTTATAAATGGAGTTATCGTGTCCGAAAGCCTGTTCTCACACGGATTTCCGATATCGCGAAGACAAAACGGTAACCGGGGATCTCTCAGCCGGCCGGCCAATTCTTCCAGTCTAACAGCTTTTCCGGAATGTCGAAATAAGAGCACGACCTCGTGGGTTGCGCCAAACACCCGTGAGTTTCACGGTTAGTGTCGTACCCTCGTGAGACAAACAATAATTTTTTTACTTCATCGGCCGCGGGCCCTTTGCTATATTTGAATTGAACCGCGTAAGGTCTTCATAGAATGAAAGCTACACAAGTTGCGCGATTTATTAAAAGAATATACTATTACTCGGTAACCAGCCAAATTGTATCCGACAGTGGAAATTGATTCCAGTACCAGGAAGGGGGACTCAATGCCTCGTTGTTTTTCAAAGCGTAATTCCCGAACGGTCGCACTACTACTCATGGTTGCGGTGTGCTTTGTTCGGGCTGATGAGAAGTTTGCGGGTTTGATCAAATCCCGGGAGTGGGAAAAGGCAACTCAGTATGCCGAAGAGAGTCTTCCTGCACAATCCCGAACTATCGAGGTGTGGTTGGACCTGGGAAAAGCGTATGATGCTCTCGGTGACACAGAGAAGGCGCTTTCGGCCTATCAGTCGGCACAGAAAGCCAATCCAAGCGACCCCCGCGTGTACAGCGGTCTCGGAATGCATGCGTTTGCGGCAAAGGATTATGAAACCGCTCTCAAGCATTTCCAGAAATCATACATTCTGGATCGAACCGCCAAAGCGGCCGAGGGTATCGCCCGATCGGCAGCCAGGCTCGAAAAGTGGGACAAGGCGCAGGATGCGGCCGAATCCGCGGTCAAACTTGACGCCAACGTTCACGACGCCCGAGTGATTCTTCGGGACATATACCTCAAGAACGAAAACTACAGTGCGGCTGCGAAGCAACTCGAGGTACTGGTCAAGCAACAGCCCAAAAATGTCAAAAACTGGAAAGATCTGGCGCTCTGCTACCAGAAAACGAACAACGAGCAGGGGCTTACCAACGTCGACCCCAAAATTGTTGAACTGGATTCAAAGGATATAGAGTCGCGAAGGCGAGTGGCCGAGCGGTCGATGAAGGCCAAGGACGACGCTACGGCAATGAGGGTTCTCAAGGAACTTGCGATCCTTACCCCCAACGACCCGAAAATCTTCAGAAACCTGTACGAAATCTCAAACAAGAAGAAAGAAACGCGCAACGCGATTCTCTATCTCAAGAACTATCTTGCGCTCGACTCCACCAGTGCCGATTCTTACAAAGCTCTCGGCGACCTTCTGTACTCCCAGAAAGACAAAGAAGGTGCTCTGGAAGCGTACCGCAAGGCGCGCAAGCTTGATGGGGACATCAAGGGCATTTACAAGAATTACGCGGACATAATCATCGAACGCGGCATGAACAAAGAAGCCGTTACGGTGATCCCTGCCGCCGTCGCCGCCGGTGAGGCCGAGTTCCGTCACTACAGGGCGCTGGGAAATATCTACAAGCAGCAGGAAAAGTATCAACAGGCCGCCGATATTTATCAGCAGGCACTGAAAATCAATGCCAAGAGTGTCGAGGTTCTGACCTCTCTCGCACGTTCCCAGGCGAAGGCCGGCGATATCAAAGGTGCCATACTTTCGTACGAACAGGTAGTTCTGGTGAATCAGGACGCCTCTGAGGAGTACAAAGAACTCGGTGAACTTCATGAGAAAGCCGGTAAGCAGGAAAACGCGATCAATGCGTATATGAAGTATCTCGAAAAGGTCCCGACCGACGGTCCCGTGGCCAAGAAAGTCGGATTGTACCAACAAGAGCAGAAAAA
>CAZEMW010000741.1:0-2178 GCA_964513105.1 uncultured Fibrobacterota bacterium | reverse complement strand
GCATCAAGAACATGGCCGGTCTGGTGTACCGTCGAGACATGGCAATGATCCACGGCATGAAAGGCGGGGTGGAAGTCGATGCGCCCAAAACGCTTTTAGACCGACTTCCCCCGGGCACGGTTTCGACCGCACGGAAGATACTACCCAACCGCCTGATGAATTTGCTGTTCCCCCGCATACCGGGATATCGCAAGAGCGTCACCATGATCCACGACAACATTGTGGCCTTTGCCGAACGGCTCTGGCCGGATCTCGTCGTGCTCGACGGATACGAGTGCATGGAGGGAGACGGCCCCTGCAACGGCAATCCCGTACCGATGAACCATGCGCTCGCCTCGACCGATCCACTGAAAGCCGACTCCCTCGCCGCTCGACTCATCGGTTTTTACCCCGACGAAATCGGCTACCTCTACTACCTGCACCAAAACGGACGCGGTGACTGGTCGACAAGCAACATCCTCGGCGACGACTGGCAACGATACGTGCGAAAGTTCAAGCGTCACGGGACATATTATATGCAGAGGCTGTGGCGGGAATGAGGGATGGGGTGCGCAAAGCGGAAAAGGAAATGATCAAAGCGGACATCCGCCGCGTTCTTATCATAAAGTTTCGCCCGTTCGGCGATGTGCTTTTGACCACATCGTATCTTCCCCATTTGAAGCAAGAATACCCCAATGTAGAAATCGACTACATCACTGAAGCACCCTTTGACGAGATTATCCGGACACACCCCCTTATTCGCAGAATACTCTTACTGAGCTCAAATAGTCGCCTCACGTACCTCACATCACGCTTACGGTTGCTTGTGTCGATCCTCTTCACTAGGTACGATGCGGTCATTGACCACCAGTCGTCTACGACGGCTTTGCCGTTCGTTTTCTTAGCCCGAGCGAAGTACAGAATCGGTTTCCGTCACTCCAAATTTTCTCGCTTCTACTCTCATCCGGTTCCCTCCCGAGAACCCCCCTCGTATGCGGCCGTAAATAATTTGAGTATTCTGCATGCTTTCGGTATATACGCCGATGAACCCAAGCTCAATTACCATGTTCCGAAGGAAACGTTTTCCCATGCTGCAAAGTTACTGGAAAGCTGCAGTCTTGCCGACCAAGAATTCATCGCAGTTTCACCCTTAACGAAAGATCCCAGAAAGACCTGGGATTCCTCACAATTTGCCGAATTGGTCAACAAACTCGGCAAATCGGGGTATAAGATTCTTCTATTGGGCGCTCCTTCGGAACTCGAGGCTATTCAGAACTTTGCACGCGACTTGAGTACTGAGGTTTCAGTCTTACCTCCGTGTCGTTTTGGCGTAAGCGCGGCAGTTATCAGAATGAGCAGGTTGCTAATCTGCAATGAATGCGCAATGAATCATCTTGCCGTCGCACTGGGGGCGACATCCCTGGTAATTATCGGTCCCACTTCGGAAACGGTCTGGTCTGCCCAGGGCGTATTGCCCAACCATTTCCACATAACCGGTAAAGCAAGCTCCCGGCGGTCTCGGAAGGATTTCGGGATTACGGCAGAGGCGGTCTACGGGAAAGTACGCTCGATTCTCGAGAAGAAATGAGCCATCTCGACATGTCTTCACGTCTGGGTTCCTGAAAGACCGTATACTCGTACTGTTCCTCTCTCATCAACGGTATAGACATGGTGTCTATAGACGTAAGGGGTTCCCCTCTCCAAAGCTCCTTTTTGCCGGGAAAACTCGATATATTCTCCGCTATTTGTGCCGAAAACCCGTCCTGCAACCGCCCCCGTTCGGTTCTTCCTCCAGATATTGTGCCGATATATGTCGGTTTCTGTGGCCTGATATAGTCACGTTGGCGGCCTTATTTGCTTCAGGCCGGGGACCACCGCAACGCTACGATTCCCTGGAGCAACCGAAAACCATATTTGCCGATCTCATGCCATGGTCACCGGTAGACATTACCACAGCGGCATCGCTATGCTCACGCCATTTCCCGAGCATCACGATTTCAGGACACCGTGCTCAACAACCGGTCGTCCGTGCTGCAACATGCTTACCGGCGGATCCCGGAACGCTTCGCCGGAGACAGTCCGATGGTAAAACCGGTACCCCTGGAGGTGTGGATCAACAAACCGTATGTCCAGATGCAAACAGCCGGGAGACTAAACAGAAACCCAAAGGAGTCTTGAAACTGTTGACCGGGTCCGCAT
>CAZEMW010000740.1:0-2183 GCA_964513105.1 uncultured Fibrobacterota bacterium | reverse complement strand
CGGGCACCTCGACTCCGCTCGGCGTCCGTTTTCGAGGGTTTTCGGACAGACACTACTTAAGTATATATAGTATTTGCTTTCCATTGGCAGGAAAGGGGTGCCGGGGAAAAGGCTTCCCTCCCCGCACACTGCGCCCCCAACATATCGTGGATCATTCCGTTACATTCGAGCCGGCCGAGATTCCTCAATCGAGAACCGCAGCACTCTGCCGCGGGGTTTATTCAGAATAGGGCGATTTGCATACGCACGATATCGGGACCTCCGGGAGGAGGGTTGCTCCAAATCCCGGATACCACAACCTGTGGTGTAGCCCACGCCCCAACGGATTGTAGAATACCTCCCCGTTTTCCGCCGACATACAGTATCTTGTATACGAAATTCCAAGATATAGCGGATATTTTTCCCGGGCGATGCGGTTTTCCTTGACACTTAACCCCATATGTAGTATCTTGGAATCAATTCTAACTCAGCCGATGGTGTTTTGGAGGAGCCTGCAGCGCTCTTCCAGAGTGACTACATACAATATATAGGGGACTTGGGAAGCGTCTATGGTTCTTAGAAAACTCTCCATGTACGGTTTTAAGTCGTTCGCAGACAAGACCGAACTCAGGTTCGGAGAAGGACTTACCGCGGTTATCGGGCCCAACGGATGCGGCAAGAGTAACGTTGTCGATGCGATCCGCTGGGTTTTCGGTGAGCAGAAAGCCTCCATGCTTCGAAGTGCCAGCATGCAGGACGTCATTTTCTCCGGCACACAAAACCGTCAGCCGCTCAATCTGGCCGAGGTCACCATCACCATTGAAAACACCCGCGGAATCCTGCCTCTCGAATACAACGAAGTCGCGATTACCCGCCGAGTCTACCGCAACGGCGAGGGTGAATACCGAATCAACAAAGCCCCCTGCCGCCTCAAAGACATCCAAAACATGTTTCTGGACACCGGTGTTGGTAGCAATGCCTACACAACTATCGAAAACGGGATGATCAACAAAATCCTCAGCGACAAAGCCGAGGAACGCCGCATTCTGTTCGAGGAAGCCGCCGGTATCGGAAAATACAAGCAACGTATCAAAGAGAGTCAGCGAAAACTCGACCGCACCCGCCAGGACCTCCTTCGTATCAATGACCGAACGCAGGAAAAAGATAGATATGTCAAAATGCTCGCTCGACAGGTCGAAAAGGCCAAACGATACAAGAGATATCGTGACGACCTGATGAACCTGGAGGTGGGTTTCGAGAACCGTCGATACCGCACAATCGAAGAGCGAATGGCCGGACGACAGGAAGAGCTGACAACGCTTGAATCGAACGAGACCGAAATCCGTTCCCGGCTCGGTTCGGACGAATCCGGAATCGAGCAGAAGGAAATTCAGAAAGTCGAGAAGGAAAACGAGCTTTCGATCGCATCTCAGAATGTATCGAACGCCGGGGAGAAGATCCACGCCCTTGATCGCGAAATCTCGGTGAGCAAACAGAGTCTCGACATTTTCCGCCAGAACGTGACCCGCTTTGCTCAGGAAATCGAAACATACGATTCTCAGGTCGAAGAAAAACGCACGATGATCTCCAGCATCGAAAACAGCCTGGTCGAGCGGGAGACTCTTTTGCAGGAGCACGTGACCCGGGTGGACGGTGCCAAGGGAGAGCTGGAGCAGTTCGATGCACGACTGGATACGCACAAAGAGGAGCTCGATGAACTCACGCAGCGCCAGTTGGCTTCGGTTCATGAAGTCGGTGAACGTCAGCGGTCACGAAGTACCTGTCTGGCCAATCTCACCAATGCTATCGAACGAAGCGAGCGGGATGAAAAGGAGATTCAGCGCCTGGAAGCACGGATCGAGGAGTATCGTGAATCCATGGAAATGTGTCGCCAACAGCTGGAGACGGAAAACGCCGCATACGGAAACCTAATGCAGGGGCGGGATTCCCTCCTGGAGCGCATTGATACCGAAGACACCAAGTATCACGAATACATGGAACGCGAAAAGCGACTCGAGGCTCAGATCGATGCCTGCAAGGCGCAGCTTCGGTTTCTGGAAGGGCTGGATGCGTCGTACGAAGGCTATGAGACAGGGGTTAAGGCTCTGCTCACCGAAGATCTCCCGGGCGGCAAAGGAATTGTGGCCGATCTGATCGATCTCGAGGACCAGGAAATGGTGCCGCTGGTAGAGAGAGCCCTGGGT
>CAZEMW010000739.1:0-2195 GCA_964513105.1 uncultured Fibrobacterota bacterium | reverse complement strand
AAAACGGACGCCGAGTCCCGTTTTTTTTCGGGAAGGTGCCCGTTTTCGACCGGAAACAGGGGTTCTTCTTCCCGAAGTTGGTTCAGAACTCGATGAACGGGTGTTTTCGGACAGGCACTAGCTAGATTAGTAAAATACGAAACTTCAGGGTGGAAGGCAAAGAACGGAAACTCACCAACAAGACACACTCTCCTGTTGCAGAGGCCACGCATGATGGACAATAAACAAGTTGGGGATACATTTCCTGTGCTCCAGCTACGGCACACCGAAAAAAAGCAGTCCCGAAAAATAAGCTCTAATCCCACAAAGCCCGATCCGGCTCCACCGCTTCCCCATTCCAAATCCGTCTGGACGTCCAATCTGCATCCGGGTCACTCGAAAAACGATGGGACTCCGGAAGCCCCAGTGGAAGCAGGCCACAAAGACAGAAATAGAGGCTTCCCGTCGAGATGTACCGTTCCGCGATTGAACGCTGCGCACCGAAACCAATTCGCAACCAACCGTTTTCATCGAACATTCCCGGCCGTTCTCTCGATCTTGTCGGTACCATTCTCAATCGGCATCGATGCACGCAACCGATTCTGTGACAAGGCCTTAGACACCGGAAGAGCAATCCTCAAGAGAACATCGAGCCAGTATTCTCTGGTCTTCATTACGATACCCCGTCTCTGTAGGTAAAACTACCGTTACCGATGTACTCATATCGGACGAAGAGCGATACCACCGATGAACGGCTCAATCAGAACTCCATCCTCTATCCGAACCTGGAATCACCCAACTGGAAAAACCCGATACATAGAATACGCTGTAAGACAATTTTTTCGGCTTTCCGGCTCATTTGACACGTTGTTTGCTATATAAACTGCCTCAACCGGCAAATAGACACCAGAGGGAGGTCTCCTGCATGGCCGATGTTCGCCCAAAAGCGGAAAAAGCGTTGATTCCGGACAATTTTGATGGAAGAAAACGTGTCGTTATCGAAAATGTGCGTCCCAGCATTATGGAAGGGACCTTTGCGGTCAAGCGGGTTGTCGGAGAAAAAGTGGCGGCCCGAGCGGACATTTTTTCAGACGGACACGAGGTCATTCGAGCGGTCCTGCGGTACCAAACTGACGGCGTCCACACGGAAATGGAGATGCAGCCCCTTGGAAACGACCTGTGGGAAGCCTCCTTTCCCATAGAACAGTTGCACCTGTACCGATTCGAAGTTGAGGCATGGATCGATCAGTTCGCTACCTGGCACAAGGATATCGGCAAGAAGATACAGGCCGATCAGAAGGTACCTGTGGATCTGCTGGTGGGAGCGCAGCTTCTGGAGAAGGCGCGCCCCAAGGCATCGAAAATAGACGCACAGCGAATAGATGCCTATATCGAGCTTTTCAAGGACGAAAGGCGGTATGAGGAGGCCCTTGATGCCGCAACGGATCGTGCGATAGCCGATCTGGTCCACCCATACACAGATCGCTCGCTATCAAGCAAGTCCCGGGAATACACAATCCGAGCGGAACGCAAAAAGGCTCTTTTCAGCACATGGTACGAACTCTTTCCCCGCTCATGCGGTACCGACCATGTGCACGGCACTCTGGCCGACTGCGAAAAGCAACTGCCCGATATCGCTCGTATGGGTTTCGATGTGGTATACCTTCCACCAATTCATCCAATTGGTCGTACCAACCGGAAAGGCCGAAACAACACTCCGACCGCGGAGTCCGGCGACCCGGGTAGTCCCTGGGCTATTGGCGCCGACGAGGGGGGACACACCGCGTTGCATCCCAACCTGGGCAACATGAATGACTTTGATCGATTCGTGCAGAAATCCCGCGAGCTGGGCATGGAAGTGGCCATGGACATCGCACTTCAGTGCGCCCCCGACCACCCCTACGTGAAGGAACACCCGGAATGGTTCAGAAAACGTCCCGACGGATCAATTCAGTTTGCCGAGAATCCGCCAAAGAAATACGAAGACATCGTGCCCATACATTTTGAAAGCGAAAACTGGCGCGAATTGTGGATCGAACTCCGACGGGTGCTCTTTTTCTGGATGGACAAGGGAATTCGCATTTTCCGTGTAGACAATCCGCACACCAAGCCTTTTGCCTTTTGGAAATGGCTAATTGACCTGGTTAAAAAACAATATCCTGATGTTATTTTTTTGGCTGAGGCCTTTACCCGGCCCAAGATCATGTATCGTCTGG
>CAZEMW010000738.1:0-2202 GCA_964513105.1 uncultured Fibrobacterota bacterium | reverse complement strand
ATCTTCCACCATCCGATCCCCGTCAAGAGTTGCTCGTTCCGCCGATGTCAACTGGGTGACCTTTTTACCTTCAATCAGCTCCATGGTAAGGACGCGTTCTGTTGTAAACTCATGAAAAGGCTGCGGCACCAGAATTCTCTCAAAGTCTCTCAAAGCGACTGAAAGGGCCTTGAGATTCAAGGACTCCTGATGAAAATCCAGTTCTCGCATCAGGGTATCCCGAAGCACCGGAATGACCTCGGGTAAGCGTAACCCGCGGGTTTTCGGTACCGTTCGGTCCAGGACATGAGTTATCTCGGAGAAAATCTCCAGATCCTGCAGAATAGTGTCCTTGATGTCCGAACGTTGAACTTTCACCGCCACCTGGGTTCCGTCGGAGAGCTCCGCACGATGCACCTGCGCAAGCGAGGCCGAGGCCAGGGGATGAGGATCAAAATGAGAGAATATGGAATCGACATCGCGACCGAGCTCCTGAGAGATGGTCTGTCGAACTTCCTCAATAGTAACAGGGGTTACACCTTCCTGCAGTTCGTCAAGCACATTGCGGTACTCGTCGGGAAGGTATTCTACCTGTGTACTGAGCAACTGACCCAATTTTACAAACGTTGGTCCGAGAGCTTGCAGATCGGCGGCCAGACGTTTCGGTTCATCCACATCTCCGGTTGCGCCGTGAATGTCGGCGCCCTTTCTCAGTCGAGTGACCAGATCCGACCGTCCATATCTCATGAGCAATCGGATTATTTCGCGATACCGCTTGATCTTGCTTTTTCTCATTGCACCTTTTTCTGTGACTTGCCGGGTGAACGTATCCGGCCGGCTTCCAGGGGATCGATTGAGCAACGGCTATCATAGTGCCTGTTCTTTGGGACGCCTCGTCAGTCGCTTTCTCGCTCGGCCGACACACCAAAGCGGGTTTCCGGACAGGCACTATCATAAAATACGCGGTCCCCTCAGCTGATGCTGAAAGGAACCGCGATACGCCCCGATGAGGCACGAGCGGGATGTGGGATACCGGCGTCGAAACGACGCCGGTTCTTGACTGTTTGATTCACTATTTCTTCGATACCAGTCTCCATAACGGGGCACCGTCTTCGGTCCGCAAGCGAACCGTATTTCCTTCAATGGTTATCTCGGTTGCGAATAATTCCGGGGTTTCCGTCGGAGCCTGTCCCTGTTGCTGCTCGTCCAGGGGTTGGCCCATTTCAGTACCATTCAACCCGGTTTCGTCGTCGTATGGATTGGCTTCATCCAAATCACCAATGCCCTCCATGGGCTCGGTGTCTGATGTGGGAGCCATCGCCAGTGCTCCGCGTACGGTCGCGGTTTTACCTTCTGAAAGATCAACACCTTCCTGGTCGATGAACCATACCGGTGCAAGGTGAACAGTCAGAGAATCCATCTCGGCGTCATCAGTCTCAAGGACAAGCATAGTAGGACCTTCAGGGCTGGGAGACCGTTGAACCCGCGCGATATCCCCGGTGTACTCCTCAAGCCGCCCTTCAGTGAAAGCACGCTGCGCCGCCTCTTCGACATCTTCGGAAAGCGCGCCGTACTCATCCTCGGTCATCCCGTCTTCGGCTCCCATTCCGTTCATCTCTTCACCGTTTTCCGAGTCCATCCCCGTATCGGGCGTCATCCCGTTCTCGTACTCTTTTTCCATCCCCGTATCGGGTTTCATTCCATTCTCGGAGTCCATTTCTTTTTCGGTATCCATACCATTCAAAGTATCCATACCGTCGTACTCAGTCTCGCCGTTCATTTTCGTTTCCCCGTCCTTGTGCTCATCGGCCGTCAGCGGAAGTGCGATAACCGTCAAGCTTAACAGGATATATGAAAGTGTGCGTACCATAGTTTCCTCCTTAATTTCGTTTCCATCCCACCCCTCGATCGCTCTTTGGGGTCGTGCTATATAAGGGCAGCAAAGGATGTGCCGCAGAGTTTCGGACTAAGGATCGTGTGCGAACAACCATCGGGAACTCGACCGAGTATCATATGCATGATTCTCGGTTTCGCAAAGGATAATTGCTAAGTATGGCAACCCGGCACCGGAGCATAGCACAGCGCTATCTTTCTTTATTTTATATTGGGACCGTTGTATTGCTATGCACTGCAATGCAATGCACTGCGTTGCACTGAGCTTGCCGAAGTGAGCTTGCCGAAGTGAGTCCCGATCATTAATCGGGAAAATGCCGAGGTATCCGG
>CAZEMW010000737.1:1269-2204 GCA_964513105.1 uncultured Fibrobacterota bacterium | reverse complement strand
AATTGTAGTAGCCAGAATAATAATCATAGGACCCGGAAACCCAGTTGTACATTTCTTCCAACCAGAATACAACTACGGCACCCAGACGAGCAAGAAAAACATCGTGCACATTGAAAGTAAAGAGATAGTTCCCGCCGCCTCCGAACAGTACTCCGTCAAACACCTCAAGACCCCAGTAGTAATTCAGTGCAATCAGATGTTTTTTTGCGATTTCAATTCCCACAATATGGCTCGGACCGAATTCCGCTTCATCGCCTAGCATCCAACTGGCATCATATCCCATATAGAAGCGGACATTCCTGCCGTCCCCGTCCTCTTCCACATCAAAATCCACCGACGAGATATCGTTTTCGTACACGGTGACCAGTTCTGTTTCACTATCATCCGCACTCTTGGCCATAAGGCGATGTACCCCGACAGGTAGTTGGAGTTCACGGCTTCCTTTCCCCACGAATTCCCCGTCGACAAACAGCCGTACGTTTTCGTCTTCCATCGATACCTTCACCCACCCAATCGGCTTTTTCTTCGGGGCGGGTGGCTCCGAGTCGCGCGCCTGCACGGCCTGCCGGCGGGGGGGCTGGGCATTCGTTTCCCTGCATTCACCACCCGGTGTACAATCGGATCCCACCGGACAGGGTGGGTTGCACCGTGAGACGCACTGTCCCCGGTGACACACGTATCCCGATCGGCAAGGCGGAAAGCATTCTTCGGCGGCTACTGCTCCTATATATAAACATAGACAGACATAAGCTACTGATTTGGACACTGAATATCTCCGGTTGATGTTCATCTTTGTCGATCGATCACCTGAGCATTATGTGGAATGCCGACATGACTCATGAATCTATGACCTGTACCTAAGGAGACAAAAGGTACATTTCAGGTACATACGTCACATGCTCGGCAGAATGACGACTTGCTGCAATTTAGACCTA
>CAZEMW010000737.1:534-1259 GCA_964513105.1 uncultured Fibrobacterota bacterium | reverse complement strand
GCGTATCCTTCCGGTAACCGGCGTAAACCCTGGGGATCGACTCTCTGCTTTGACCGGCGTAACTTAAATGTACCTTTTGTGAAATGATTCTCCTTCTTATTTTGAAGCACTCATTCTCGAGATTTGCATCAATCCTCATTCTTAAGTGTTTACTGCTCCGGATGCTGAAAAGAGGTACAATGAAAAAGGTCACCGGTATGCTTACGGTAATCCAATTGCTTGCTCTTGGCATTCTCCTCTCTGCACAAGGAGATTCCTATACCACAATCTCAGGGTCACTTGCTTCAACGAGTATTGAGGCCAACCAGAGGTACATTGTCCGCGACAGCATCACTATCCCGGCCCATACACATATAGAGCTTCCTCAGGGAACGGTTTTCCTGTTCACCGACGGTGCTCGATTCCGCATTCATGGATCCCTTTCCGCTCACGGTACGCCCTCCACTCCGGTAGTGTTCACGTCCGTCCACGATCCTGCGTACAACCAGACGGCGACGGAGCAACCCACCCCATTCAGTTGGGACGGCATTCGGATTTCTCCTTCATCGGACAGCGTGGTAATCCGAAATGCCTTGATACAATACGCCCGATCACCACTGGAGTCATTCAGTCCAAGAGTGAGGCTTCAATCGGTTGTGCGCATGAAGACCATGAATCAGCATTTTTTGCTGAATAGCGATGAAATTCTGGTTCAGTCTGATACCCCTTTCGAGTATTCATCTATG
>CAZEMW010000737.1:0-524 GCA_964513105.1 uncultured Fibrobacterota bacterium | reverse complement strand
GGAAGACGTATCGGTAGATGAGTCGCCCCCTCCCGAAAAGACCGTGCCTGAGAAAGCGCAGGGCTTCAGAGTTGGACTAAAACCGTTGATCGGGCTCAACATATCGCGGGTCCGAGGGCTCGACAATTTTGAGGAGTTCATGGACGATGAGGATATCGATGTCGAATACGGCATGCATGCTGGGATCACATTCGGAGTTGCGGTCAATATGCGTCTCTCCCGGGCGCTATCCATAGAGCCCGGAATCGTGTTCGCTTTTAAGGGCTTCGGGTTGGATGCGAATGAAACCATTTACTATACGGACGATAGTGATTATTCGACCTCCGAATTTGATTACACGACATCGGCAGAATACCGGTTCACTTACCTGGAATTTCCGGTCCATCTTAGGTACCACCTGCCGCTTCCGGGTCTATTCCAGCTCTCCCTGTTCGGAGGCCCGACACTCGGGCTCAATTTTTCGTCCCGGTCGGCGGTTGAGTACACCATTGCGGACCAGGACGGTTTCAGCATTAGCGACAATG
>CAZEMW010000736.1:0-2208 GCA_964513105.1 uncultured Fibrobacterota bacterium | reverse complement strand
CCAATACCGCGGTAGAGCTCGTATCTTTTTATGTTCATCCGGAAGCGATCGGTATTTTCCGTAAACGCCGACCGTGTGTACTTATCGTGTTCTGCTTCGGCAAGCAGTGTATTCACCACGACCGCCCCGGTGCCTGCGATCATCAGGCAAACACCGCCAATTCTATAGAACCTTTTCTTGCCGGAAAGGTTTCCCGACTGATAGTTTTCGGACGACGGCAAGGCGGCGAAATTACTTCGATTGGAGGATTCTTCATACCGGAGAGTCACCGGTATGGTCTGCTCGAAGAAGCTGCTACCGGCCGATGGATCCATTTCGGGATACCTCGGGGATTGGCCACAAGCCTGAATGGAAAGGAGAATAAGCATAAACGACAGAGCTGCGAACGCTGTACTCCGGCATAATCGTCGATGCATCATGGGTGATCCTTGAAAAAACTTCTTGCTGTGAACAGGGATAGTTAACCAACTATAGACGACTGGTATCAGCTATTGGTATATCCGGATTGATATTTGCGTTCCAGGAGCCATTCTATCCGGCACCAGGTATCGTTCTTTTCAGCTCCTACCTATATTGAAGACCACGGCATTGAATTGGCCCGATCATGCAAAGGAAGTATTCCGCGCTTTCTCTGAGTCATCTTGCAGGCCGAGACCGGCTTGTTTATGCGGTTGGGGCTGCTCCCGTTATACGCTCCGAGTTATCTCGATGGGCAACTGTTCTCATGTTGTTTTTCACCTGAAGAGACGCGCTGCCGTTGCCCCGAAATCAGTTGCCGGAGTTCGGGGCATGCGCCCGGGATGCATTGCATGCTTATGTAGTGCCTGTCCGAAAACCCCATTCAGCGCCTCGACCGGCTGCGAAAGCGCCTGGCTTCGTTGTCCCAAATCGCCGTATCTCGCCGGATACGCCTCTTTGTGACGCCTCACCAGTCACTTTCTCACTCGGTCGAGGCACTAAAGCGAGTTTCCGGACAGGCACTATGTATGAGGAGCATTCACAATAGTGCCCCCGCCCACCACCAGTTCTTCATCATACAGTACCGCCGCCTGCCCGGCGGCCGGGGCGCGAACCGGTTCTTCGAACTCCAGGCGTATGCGATCATGCTCAACGGCATCAATCCGGACTGGTGTTGGTTGAGAGCGATATCTGATCTGTGCAAGGTACCGTTCCCCCACGGAGACGGGACTGCCGGCGGTAAGAAAATGCTCCACCCGGACTGTGTCGGTGAAGAGTTCGTGGTTTTCGGCGACAACTATGGTAAGAGAGTCCGGATCTATTCGTTGTACAAACATCCGTTTTCCCAGCGCCCCGAGTCCCTTGCGCTGCCCAACCGTGTATCGGTAGATTCCCTGGTGGCGGCCCAGAACGTTCCCGGCTGTGTCGACAATGGGTCCGGGCTTTGCTCCCAATCGGCCTTCCAGAAATCCGGGGGTATCGCCGTCGGGTATAAAACAGATGTCCTGGCTCTCTTTGCGCGAGGCGGTCGGAAGCCCTCTTTCGGCGGCAATTTGCCTAACGCGGTTTTTGGTGAGCTCACCGACCGGAAATATGATGCGATCGGCATCACAGCCATACACCACATACAAGAAGTACGATTGATCTTTTGCCGGATCCAGCCCCCGTTTCAGCTTTCCATCGTGGATACGAGCGTAATGCCCGGTCGCAATCATATCACAGCCCAGGGCTCGAGCCTTTTGCAGCAGGAAACCAAACTTGAGAAACCGATTGCATTGAATACAGGGATTAGGGGTTCTTCCCCGGGCGTACTGCCGGCCGAAAGGATCGATTACAGTTCTGTCGAATGCCTCGCGGGCATCGATCGTATAATGGGCGATTCCCAACTGATCGGCAACCAGTTTCGCCCCGCGAGCCGCGTCCCAGTTACAACATGATTTGTCTGAAAGACTCTCATCGGAATCCATGAGCTTCATGGTTCCACCGATCACTTCGTATCCCTGCTCAACCAGCAATGCGGCCGCCACAGAGGAGTCTACTCCCCCACTCATAGCAGCCATAACTCGAAGATTTCCCCGTTTACCCTTCACTGAACATACACCTCAAAGACCGTCTGTAACCCGGAACCCGGAACCCCGAACCCCGAACCCCGAACCCCGAACCCCGAAAAACCGAGTACCAAACCCCAAACCCCACACCCCAAACCCCCAGCCCCCAACCCCCAGACCCCCAACCCCCACACCGAAACCC
>CAZEMW010000735.1:0-2213 GCA_964513105.1 uncultured Fibrobacterota bacterium | reverse complement strand
GGATATGACTGGTACTTCCCGCTTTTCTGGAAATTCGTTCTGGGCCTTAAAGCGAAATACGGCCTCATGGGGCCGTTCGGGGATATGGCCGATGTCTCGTACCACGATTTTTTCTCGGCGGGAGGGGTATTCTACGGCGAACAGTTGCGGGGATACAGTGAAGAAACATTCGGCGGTCGAAACTACGTGTCAACTCGAGAACCGGGGATTACCGCATTGACGATGTCCAGCGAAATCCGATTTCCGGTACTTCCGCAGCAGTTGTATCTTGGAGTATTCGGCGATATGGGAAATGTCTGGGACGATGCTCGCGAAGTCAGTCTTAGCGACACCTATAAAGGGGTTGGGGTTGGCATCCGACTGCTCTTCCCCATGATCGGGCTCCTCGGATTCGATTTTGCCTGGCCGATGGACCAGCCGGGAGACGACAACTACGAACCGAAGTGGAGTGATATGCAATTCCACTTCATGATGAATAAAGGGTACTGAGCCGGCGATATTCCACGAAGGAGAGAATTGTGGAAAATACCCGGCATTGCTGAAACGAATAGCACGTGTGCATGTTGAAGACACACAAACAGAGGAGTTCACGAATGAAAGTTACGCGAATGTTCGCAATTGCGGGAATGGTCGTCCTGGGCACGCTGGCGGCGGCTACAGCGGAGTTAAAAATCGGATACATAAATTCCGAGCAGATATTCCGTGAATACGAGGGTACACAGCAAGCTCAGGAGAAGTTCAACAAAGAGGTGGCCAAGTGGGAGCAGCAGGCCACGGAGATGCAGAAGGAAATCAAAGACCTTCAGCAGCAACTGGAGAAGCAGAGCCTCCTGCTCAGCGAAGAACGCAAGCGCGAAATTCAATCCGAATATCAGGAAAAGATGGTCAAGTACCAGAAATTCCTACAGGAAAAGTTCGGTCAGCAGGGTGAAGCTTTGAAGAAAAACGAGGACTTGACCCGTCCAATAATTGAACGAATCAATGTAATACTCGAAGATATAGCCAAAGCCGAGAATTATGACTTTGTTTTCGATGCACGCAACGGTGGTCTGGTTTGGGCAAAACCGGCGTACGATCTGACCGAACGCGTTCTTCAGATATTGAACAAAGAGAAATAGGGCCACAATGCAACTTGTACGCATAGCCGAAATTCTCGGTTGCGACATTCCGAAAGACCGGGGTGATCTTGAGATCACCTCGGTCGCTTCGCTTGAATCCGCCGACAAGCACTCAATTTCCTTTTTCTCCAACCCGAAGTTGCGTGATGCCGCGCAAAACTCTCCTGCCGCGGCAATCATCACGGGATTGGATAGCGAACTCGAGGGCAAGATTCTTCTGCGGGTTCCCGACCCGTATCTGGGGTATGCTAAAATAGCCCAGGCGTTTGAAGATCAAACTCCTGTTTTCGGACCGGGCATTCATCCTTCCGCGGTTGTTGACTCGTCCGCAAGGATTGCCGCCAACGCCTCCATTGGTCCCTTGTCTGTAGTTGGTGCCAATTGTACGGTCGGAGAGGCTACACAGATAGGCGCCGGGTGCGTGATTGAAAAAGATACGACCATTGGCCGCGAATGCCGGATTGACAGCAAAAGCACTATCCGGTGGGGCACCAGGATTGGCGACCGCGTAATCGTACAGTCCGGCGCCGTAATCGGATCCGACGGTTTCGCAAATGCCATGGAAAATGGGACCTTTGTTCGAATCCCCTGCTTTGGCGCCGTCGTCATCGAAGATGATGTCCAAATCGGTGCCGGAACTACTATCGACCGGGGTAATTTCGAGCCAACCATCCTTCATACGGGTGTTCGACTCGACAATCTCATCCATATCGCTCATAACGTGACGGTTGGAGAGCATACCGCAATGGCCGCACAGGTCGGGGTTTCCGGGAGTACCCGAATCGGAAAGAACGTGATCATATTCGGTCAGGCGGGATTTGTCGGACACATCGAAGTCGGCGACAAATCGTTTATCGGTGCCAAAGCCGGCGTAAGCAAGAGCGTGCCGCCGAATGCCAAAATAACCGGATATCCTGCCCGAGACTTCATGAAAATGCGCCGAATAGAGGCTGCCCAGGCAAGTCTCCCCGAAATGCAACGAGAACTGAAACGTCTGAAAGCACAGGTAGAGGCCCTGTCAAAGAAGTCCGAGCAATAAGTAGTGCCTGTCCGAAAACTCCCGTTCATCGAGTCCCGAATTAACTTCGGGAAGAT
>CAZEMW010000734.1:0-2214 GCA_964513105.1 uncultured Fibrobacterota bacterium | reverse complement strand
AGCCGGTACAATTATAGTGTCATGGCGATAATGGTATGCGACAAGGTCATCTGGGACAAAAGCGAGAACTTCTTTCTGGGCAGGCTCTGTACCGCCGCCCAGACCGGGTTTTACAATCTCGGATTCAACATTGCCCAACGGTTCACCACCATCCTCCCGGCCACCTTCTGGCGAGTCCTTTTTCCGGCGATGAGTCGGTATTTCGGGTCTGGAAACCGGGAGAAAATGCGCCGACTCTACTTTCTTTCGATTCGGTACCTGGCATTCGCTACGTTCCCGGTCGGTGTCGGGGGAATGCTCCTGTCCCGTCAGATCATCCTTTACCTTTACGGTCCGGAATACATCGAAGCTCATAGGGTTCTGCAGATTATGTTTTTCTCTTCGATATTCACCAGCCTGGCAAACCCCGGTGCCGCCATTCTATACGGGTATGAACGACAGGCATTCATCTATAAACTCGGTATGATTATGGCCGTATTCAATATCATTCTCGATATCTTTCTCATCCGATGGTACGGTGCGGTGGGTGCGGCCGTCTGTTATGCATCAACCACGGTTATCGGCTCAACAATCGGAACAATCTACACCTGTCGCACCATGCACCTTCGCTTCCCCTTCGCCTCACTGGTGCGAATCACACTCTCAACGATACTCATGGCAGTGGTGATCGAAGTTATTCTGATGCAAATAGAAGGGGTTCTCGGATTCGTTCTGGCACTCGCTGTAGGCGGCATGGTGTACCTGATGTCGGTTCTGGTGATCAGTTCCACCGAAGAAGAAGATTATTCGCTTCTGAGCAGCGTTAAGGGCGTTTTGCCGGGAGGATTGAAGAAGCTGGTCGACGGGGTTGTGGTGGTGATTGCGGAGTTTAAGAAGGGGGTTGCGACTGGGGGGGAGTAGGATTATTCAGGCGCGTTTCTTACGCATCTGAAACCAACGAACATTGACCGCATTTTCATTTGCCACACAGATTATGTGGTCTTGGGACTAAGCGGCATGCTCAATTCGGCGACCGCCCCAAGTCAAACCACCGGACAATTTTCCACCGTTTTTTCTCCGGCTCCATGTAGAAAACCTGATACTCGATGTTGACAGTGTGAGTGGGGCCGTTATTACTCTCCTGCAGGACAATTTCTCCCCCACGCATTTCTACTTCCGCACCGGTGGTATCGATGTCAATAGTGTACATGAGTGAATCGAAGAGCCCCAGAGAGTCATAGACGGAGTCTATGGCAAGGGTATCCCGTATCATGTGATAGTAGTACGTGTCTTCGTCATATGAAGGCGCCGAGGTAAACTGAATGTCTTCGGCGGCTGCGAACATTTGTTCATGGGCCCGGAGTTCCTCGTCTCGCGACCAGTAATGGTATACTTCGCTTGGAACATATGCGAACGTGTCTGACAACGAATCGGAGCGCAGTCCTTTGGATGCCGAATACTGACTGGCAAACGTCGGCGAAACATAGAAACGGTAATCGTCGGCAAGCAAATCTCGAAACAAGGGTACACTGCGGGTTTCATAAGACTTCTTCAACTGATCGATTACCTCTTTCGGCGAATTGGGAACCCCCACGTTCGGCGGCGCTCCGGTCGGGGGGAAGAAGGCATCCATGCACGACGTCAACAGCAGGACAAGACAGGTTGGTATCAGACCGAGAACCGAAAGCCGGTGGTTGCGAATACGCCTCTGACATCTGCGATTACTCATTGTTCGGCCAGTCCGCGAAATCCGGATGAAAAAACGTATTAGCGCCGGTTGAAGATTCGTCATACCACTCTAATATACTTCGGGTATTGAGCATCTCGTGGTGAACGATTCGAAACCGTGATTTTCCTTCGTACGAGGTATCCACGCCGGCGCTGTCATAGATAGTTACCGTATAATTTCTCACCAGTACGAGCGTGTCGGCCAGTATGTCATCCGAGTTACTCGGCCTGCGCCACTCAATCGACGCAGAATCAGGATCCTCGTCACGATACTCCCCGGCAATCGTATTCAGCCTCGAAATCAATTCATTCCGACTGTAGCGGCGTCCTTGACTCCCTTCGTAAACCAAGTTCCCATGCAGTACATCATTCAGGCTTTTCTTTCTGAAGGTTTCACCGGTGCCGCTCAAGATTCCGTTAAAGCTGAAAGGATCAATCCCGGTGTTTGCCTCAGGAGGCTCAACGACATCAAACGAGTAGAATACTCAGCATCCAATGAATGAAAAA
>CAZEMW010000733.1:0-2214 GCA_964513105.1 uncultured Fibrobacterota bacterium | reverse complement strand
GATCAAGAACAATGAGTACGTCAGTGTTCCCGGGGTCGGAGGACGGGAACAGCGCGAAGTTTCCCGCGCGGTGCTTGCCTCAATCATTGAGCCGAGACTGGAGGAGATACTCTCATTGACGTTACGGGAGATTAAGCGTACAGAATTCGCCGACATGCTGGGCGCGGGTATTGTGTTGACCGGAGGAGCGTCTCTTATGGAGGGGCTGCAGGAGCTTGCCGAGCGAGTATTCGAAATGCCGGTGAAACTGGGAATACCCATGGGGTTTGGAGGTCTGACCGAGGCCGCGCGATCGCCCGTGCATGCAACAGGCGTAGGATTATGCATGTACGGGATGGAGAATGGATCGCAACGGAAAGTAAAAAAAGGAATGGGTGACGACAACTTTCGAAAGATTTTTGAGAGGATGAAATCCTGGGTGAAGGAATTCTTTTGATACCTCACCGGGGTAATGTAAAACGGATAGAAATCATTTGAATTATATGGGTTCTAAATCCAAAGGAGGGGTGTATGGTGTTCACTCTCGATGAGAGCTTTGACGCGATGGCGAAGATGAAAGTGATTGGTGTCGGCGGAGCCGGCGGCAACGCGGTCAACAGAATGGTAAGCGAGGGGCTTGGCGGAGTCGAGTTCATCTCGGTGAATACGGACGCTATGGCGTTGGATAACAACCGCGCTTCGCATCGTATTCAGGTTGGTGATAAGATCACCAAAGGACTGGGAGCCGGGGCAAACCCTGAGATTGGTCGTATCGCACTGGAAGAAGACAGGGAGAAGGTGGCGGCGTCTTTGGAAGGTGCCGATATGGTTTTCATCACCGCCGGTATGGGCGGTGGAACCGGAACCGGTGGAGCACCGGTTGTGGCCGAAATCGCCCGGGAGATGGAAATCCTGACCGTAGCCATTGTTACTCGTCCGTTTATCTTTGAAGGTAAGGTTCGCGATAGGAACGCTCGAAGGGGAATAGAAGAACTGCGAGACAGCGTCGATACGATTATCGTAATTCCGAACCAGAAGCTGCTGTCCATCGTAGATCGGTCGACCTCGCTTCTTGATGCATTCAAGAGTGCCGACGACGTACTGTGCCAGGCCACAAAAGGTATTTCCAATCTGATCTCCGGTCACGGTCTGGTCAATCTTGACTTTGCCGATGTGAAGACTATCATGATGGGCATGGGTGATGCTCTCATGGGTACGGGTGCCGCTGAAGGTGAAAACCGGGCTGCACTTGCCGCGGATACGGCGATTCACAGTCCGCTGCTCGATGACATCTCCATTGCCGGTGCGAGAGGAATCCTGATAAACATCACCGGTGGTGAGGATATGACACTGTACGATGTGAGCGATGCCACGCAGATCGTACAGGATGCGGTTGGGGAACAGGAGGATTCGAATATCATTTTCGGTGCGGTTATCGACCCGGAGATGAATAACAAAATCCAGGTTACCGTAATCGCTACCGGCTTCAACGAGGAATCCACGCAACACAAACGTGAGAAGCCGGGCACCGGAATGAAAGTCAGACTGCCGGGAGAGAAGAAACCGGAAGAGAAAAAAGTCGAGCAGATGTCTTTCGACTTCACTCCCGCAAAAAAGCCCCAACCGGCGAAAGAACCGGTGAAGGCCGCGGAAGAGAACAAGGAGACAAAGGAAATCCCGGTAGTCGAGAAAAGTGAACCTGCTTTCGCCGTTGTGAAAAAGGACGAAGAGCCGGTTCAGAAAGAGAATGTGACACCGGATACGAAAGAAGAGGCCGAAATACCACAGGGAAGGGATGAAGATCCTGATTCCAAGCAGAATCCCATCGAGATTCCGGTGATGTTTCGAAAGGAAAATGTCCAAAAGGAGCAGGTCTTCGTGTCGAAGGGGCAGGTAATAACCCACTACGAGGACGATATGGATGTTCCTACCTTTCTCCGTAAGCAGATGCAGTAGAATCTTTCGTTCTGAGCTATCTTCGGCATCTTCGTGAATAGCCCGGACTTTGTGCTCGGTTGGGTTGAACGGATGAACAAGCTCCGTTCAACCTGAACCCAGCCACAAGGCAAGCATTCACATCTCCGCCCATCCCTCTCCTGAGAAGATCAAGGATCAAAGGTCAGACCTCGGCACCTCGGCTTCGCTCGGTACAGCGCTCCGCTCAGTCACCGAAGGTGAAAGGTCAAAGGTAGGAGGTCAAAGGTAGGAGGTAGGAGGTAGGACTTCGTCCCGCAG
>CAZEMW010000732.1:0-2233 GCA_964513105.1 uncultured Fibrobacterota bacterium | reverse complement strand
GGCTGTATGTGGTACGGCAGTCCCTACGATGATCCCGAAAACAAAATCTGGACGATGGGGTACCGGAAATGCTCCGAAGGATGCATGAAAATTAAACGCTACGATTTTTCAGGCGACATACCCGTTCCGGTAGCCGATGAACACTGGGATAAGGTCGTCGCCCAGGATCTCTACAAAGGTCATCAGGGATTCAATCTGGCGGGGGAACATCTGCTCTGGGATTCACAGGAGCTGGACAAGGGGGCCACAGTCGTGTACACCCTGCCGTCCGACCGTTCGGGAGTAACCACGAAAGACATGTATTACCCTCTATACGGGAAATTCCACTGCTCCGCCTACTTGTGTCCTCCCAACAATGGTGATCTGTGGGTAACCAATATTGGTCGCCTGATTGATGAGGAAAACGATTGCATTCCCGGAGGAAACGGAAACCACAGTGGGTTTATGATCCTCACCACCCCGCGGTACGATGATTTCAATGTCGATCCGTTTGACGAAAGTGATGCCGAAGCACGATATGACCTCGCGGTTGACTGGGTCTTGGACCCCAATCAGGCCGAGGCGGTTGTCTGGGCTCCGGAATCTCTCGAAGTGAAATCTCCTGAAACGGGGGTAACGAGGTTTGTGGAGAGCCGCTTTGAGATGCATGAGGCAGAGGAGATAATGAACACAGACTGGCACCCGAGCGGATGGACCAACCGAGTGGAATACCTCAACGCATTCGTGCTGATTGATCGGGACGAAGGATATGCTCAGGGCTTTGTACTCCACTACCCGACCAACACATGGTATCGCATTGGAGGGTTGGAAGGCGATATGTGGTTCAATTCGGTGAATTTCGATGTCGGGACCTCGGTAAAACCGGCTCCCCACTCGAATGCACCTCTCAGGCAGGTCCGTGGTATCGCTCCCCGCAACACGGTCACTGTTCAGGGTAGGGCTGTCGATGCAAACAGAACCGCACCATCTGCAAAGGGGATCTACATCTCACAGGAGAAGGGTGAAAGCGTAAAGGTGAACACTATCAACCCTAAGGAATCCCGCTAAGCGCAGGACTTGTTGCTATTGTAGCAGGTGTACCAAAGCAAGTGATTTGGTAAAGAGTCGGTAAGCAGCCCTGTCATACGGGCTGCTTACTCGGTTCAGGCAATGGAAAAAGAGAGAGCACAAAAACGGTACCGATAGTATGAGAACGATTAAAACTACCGGGGTTTCTTCAATTGCGGGTTTGACGGTGGCAACAATGATGTTGCTATGTGAGGTAGAAGCTCCGACTGAACAAGAGGTCCCGGAGCAGAATGAGCTCTATGAACACTCCTACGTGCATGAGCCTGTTCAATATGCACTGTCGGAGCAAAGCCTTCCGGAAGAGTACCCGGTGGACCCCGAATTTGCGAATCTTCGCTCGTTCGTAGGGGGAGATTTCAAGCTGGCCCTGGCGCTGGGCTCCGAGTTATACGTAATCAGCTCCGAAGATGGAAATACCGGTTCATATCTGGTAACGCGGGGAGATGAAAGTGGAATTCCCGGAAGGGATACCAGGATCTGGAGTCCGCTTTTTTCCGCGGATGGTCGGCACATCACATTCGAGAGCTGGGCCTCAAACAGCAACATTCGGGTATTCGTCCGACCCACCGATCCGGACAGCGCTCTGCGGCTTTGTATCCTGAACCCATACGGTCCTATCGCCGCCGATCCGCATTTTCGTGACATTGACGGAAAACGATATGTTGCATTCACCGACAAGCGAAGCATACAGTACCTCGAGGATGAGGGGGTCATATCGGGCGCCACATACCAGGTGTCATACAATAATGACTCTCTGGGCACGGTGGAGAAAACCGATTTGCCCGGTGCATTCAACGGAGGATTTTCGCGCGACGGGAAGTGGGTTTGTACCGGATATACTACCTCCGCGCTGTACAACATGAATGAGAAGGCGGATCTCATCATCCTGGGCGGAGGAGAGCAGCACTGCAATCCTTCCATGAATCCGTTCTCGGGTGGTCCATACACCGATTACATGATGCTTCTCACGTTTGGAATTAATGAGGAAAGCGGAGTTACGGCCGTAGACGGTACGCCGGTAATCGAGGGCCTGCATGAAAACGTGTGGGTTTTCAACAGTCGGAATAAAGCGGTTTGGAGATGCCCACGACCCGACCTGCTTACCGGTGCGGATTCCTCAAAATACGAGGCTGTTGAGCGACCTGAGTGGTCCACCCATCCGGAG
>CAZEMW010000731.1:0-2234 GCA_964513105.1 uncultured Fibrobacterota bacterium | reverse complement strand
GGCACCTCGGCATTTCGGCTTCGCTCAATACGGCGCTTCGCTCGGCACAGCGCTCCGCTCAGTCACCGAAGGTCAAAGAGCAAAGATTTTGGATTAAACAGAGCTGGGACAGGTGATCTTGAGCTCAGGGGATTTGTCGCGGAAGTAGGATCGCGCTTCGTCCCGCAGTAGCGGGATCAGCCACCGAAAGATCAGGCTTCGACAAGCACTGCGTCCGGAGATCAAAAAAAAGACAAATCTGCCCCACCCGTCACCCGTCACCCGTCGAACCCCGAACCCCGAACCCCGAACCCCGAACCCCGAACCCCGAACCCCGAACCAAACAAAATTACATCTTAACCACCGGACGGCAGACAACAGCAGGTGTTATTTTTCGATTATTATTAACGTTTTGGACAACCCGGGAGGTACGGTGGCGCTGTCTCGTGATGAGATTATAGAATATGCCGCGCGATACGTGGATAATTCGGAGCAGGCCGACTTTGTGTTTAATGGAGATCTTTTCGGTTTCCTTGTGCGAGAGCTGCCCGACAACAAAGTCCTCAAAGACGACGAAGGCTGGAAGTTTGCGGGATATGGTATCTGCATCTCCTATGATCTGGATCTGGAATCAAAACCGGCGGGCAAGTGGTTGTGGATGAAATTCTACGATCTTACAAAGTTCCCCCCCCAAACCGAATACCTGAAACTTCAGCCACCCCACGTACTCAAAGGTGGGTTTCAGCACCCGGCGCGCACAATGGAGACAAAGATGATTCCCGTGCGTGCCGAAGTGGACGCTTCCAGAACTACGGAAGAACCGGTGCCCACCCCCTCCGACAAATCGAAAGACAAGCCTGAGCCGAAATCCGAAGGAAGAGTGCTGAAATTCCCGAAGAAATAGTCGAAAGGGGAATGGGTCAGCCCAGGACGTGAATGGTCTCGGGAGGCAGGGTTATTCGGACCGACTCTCCCGGATTGCTCTCCACCGGCTGGTCTATTGGAGCAAAGAGGACTATTCTTTCGCCGACATCGACCTCCAGGCGTCGGTAAAACCCTCGGTCGCCGACATCAACGAGAGTAGCGTTCAACACATTCGTGGTTTCCCGACCGTTTACCAGTTTCACGTGCTCCGGTCGGATCATGAACTCAATTTCGCCGCTGTAGATACCGGGGACGGTGATCCGACTGCCCGCGAAATCCACCGTGCTTGACTGCTCTCCATTCGGAACCGCGCGACTCGAAAACACATTTTCTCCCCGGAAAAACCGGGCGACATACCGGTCGCACGGGCGCCTGAGAAGGTCGCCCATGGTACCTTTCTGCCGGAGTTGCCCCTTGTCCAGAACGGCGGCCCAGTCCGATACGGCGAGCGCTTCCTCGAGATTGTGACTGATATGCAGTGTGGTAATCTTGAGCTCTCGCTGAATGCGGCGCAGATCCCGGCATACCCGTTCCCGAAGTCCTTCGTCGAGCGCACTCACCGGTTCGTCCAGAAGCAACAGTTTGGGCTGCACCGCCAAGGCGCGTGCCAGCGCCACGCGCTGCTGTTCACCCCCCGACAATGTCGCCGGCCATCGTTTCAGCAGATGCCCGATTTCAAGCAGCTCCAGTATCCAGTCGATTTTCTTTCGCGCCTCGGCATATTTCATTCCCTGCGACTGAAGCCCGAAAACAATGTTCGCTTCGACCGATTTCAGCGGGAACAGCAGATAATCCTGCGGTACATACCCCACATTGCGAGACTTTGGATCACGGTGGGTTATGTCGGAATCACCCAGCACGATCGCTCCACCGTCCGCGGTGCGCAAACCACAGATAGTTTCCACCAGCACCGATTTCCCGCAGCCCGGAGGTCCAAGGAGCACTCCATACGTTCCGGCGGGTGCATCGAGCGAAATCGGGCCGAGATGAAACTCACCGGCCGTGGTTTCCAGATCCGTCAGTTTCAATCCCATGTTACACCTGCGTCATTCTAACCGTTTGATCACTGCCGTGTCGGCTTCCGACCCATTTCACTATCACCAGTACGACTCCCGCGAGAAGAATCATCATCAGCGCGATGGCGAGGGCTGCTTCCAGCCGACCGATACTCATCTCAAGGTACATACGAACGGGCATGACTTCGGTGTACCCCACGGTTGATCCCACAAACGCGATGATAGGTCCGTAAAGAGCCAGCGCCCGTGCCCAGATAATCACAAAAGCGGCAACGACATAATTTCGTACGGTGGGAAGCGTCACGCGGAAGAACG
>CAZEMW010000730.1:0-2237 GCA_964513105.1 uncultured Fibrobacterota bacterium | reverse complement strand
CCAGTGTTCCCCCGCGAACCACCAGTCTCGAGGCGTGGTCGAGCAATTCGGACTGCTTCGCGGCACACATCTCGATATCGTCGGGGGTTCTTCTCCATCGTATTTCCGGATGTCGATGCATAATTCCGGTAGCGGTACAAGGTGCGTCCAGGAGAACCTTGTCGAATCTTCCGGCAAAAGGAGTTTGAGCTCCGTCACAGAGGACTTCATAGATGTTCGTCAGCCTCATGCGGGCCGACGTATCCCGAACCATCATCAACCGGGGGTATCGAATGTCGCAGGCCGCCACCGCGCCCCCGTCGCCGACAAGCTCGGAAAGGAGGGTGGTTTTTCCCCCGGGGGCCGCGGCAAGATCACATATTCGGTCACCCCGCTCCGCCTCCATAAGAGCAACCACCCACCCCGAAGAGGGGGCTTGCACGGTACAGGCACCTTCGCGAAAAAGATCGAGTGTCACGGGATCAAACGGCTTCTTCAAGCGATAGTACAAATTCATGAACCCGGCCCCTGCATCACACAATCCCCGCACATCGGCATCAAACTGCTGCCGAGACATGCCACGGATTCTTCTCCGAAGAAATACGGAGGGCCGGATGTTGTTGAACTCGAGCAGTTTCTTTGTTCGCGCAAGGCCGATATTCGACAGCCACCGTTCAATCATCCACTCCGGATGCGAGTATTTCACCGAAAGTCGACGACTCAAGGACTCAAGATCCGACGGCTGCGGGAGGCGTCCTTTCTGTTTGATCAGATTGCGCAGAACAGCGTTCACCACCCCGGAAAAGTCCCGTGTGTCCCTTCGCGATTTTGCCAGCGTCACCGATTCGTTGACCGCCGCGTGGTCCGGAATCCTGTCGAGATACAAAACCTGGTAAAAACCGATCCGCAAGATGGTCCGCAACTCCGCATTCTCACGGTATCGAACATCATGCAGAAAATGATCGATAAGGTAATCGATTGCTCCGCGTTGCCGGACAACCCCCATCACGATCTCGTATACCAGCCGACGATCACGTCGGTCTAGATCCGCCTCGTCCAGCATATGATCGAGAATTGCATCGACTGAACTGTCTTTCTGATCAACCTGATTGAGTACGGAAAAAATGGTCTTTCTCGGATTCATACAAGCTTTGTTCCCACCGGCAGTTCGGTTCCTCTAACAAATTCTTCAACAGTCATAGTTCTTTTGCCTTCGGGTTTGATTCGTTCCACTCGAAGATATCCCCCTCCACAGGCGATATCGAAGTATTGGGTTTCGACGGCACTGACGATGCCCGGAGTCTGGTGGTGTCTTCCAGGTATCGGCACCGCCCAATCGATATGCATTCGACGATTCTCGAGCATGGTATAGGTTCCGGGAAACGGCTTGAATGCTCGAATTTTGTTGTAGATAGCTTCAGCCGTCTCTCCCCAGTTGATTCGTCCTTCCTCTTTGAGAAGCTTCGGAGCCGGTGAGGCATTGGTATCGTTCTGCTCCCGAAATTGCGTCGCCCCTTCCGACAACAGCGCCGGCACCTGTTTCAAGGCCTCGGCACCGAGAGGTTTCAGGCGTTCATAGAGCTGTGGTGTGGTTTCGGAATCGCCGATTGGGGTCGATACCTGCAGGAGGATACCCCCGGTATCAACCCCCTCGTCGATCTTAAAAATAGTAATCCCCGTCCGACGCTCTCCCGCTTCGATCGCTCTCTGGATTGGCGCCGCCCCTCGATAGGCCGGCAGGAGTGAGGCATGAATATTCACCGTCCCGAAGCGGGGAATGGTGAAGACCTCGGGCGGAAGTATGCGATAGGCGACTACCACGAAAAGATCGGCCTTGAAAGCACGAAGACGCTCGATCAGAGAGGGATCCCGTAGTTTTTCGGGGGTGAGAATCGGATCGATACCGAGATCACGTGCGTGAGCGTGAATCGGCGATTCCATCAGTTTCCGCCCTCGTCCCTTTGGGCGTGGCGGCTTTGTCACCACCGCGACAACATCGTGACCTTCATTCACCAGCATTCGAAGCGCATCGGCTCCGAAATCCGCGGTTCCCATAAAAACCACCTTCATGTTGTATATCGCCCTCCATTCTGGTACAATATTAATACGCGGTGCACGAATATAATAAGTGGCACGAGCGTTGCTTTTGCCGCCGCCATTTACTACTTTCGTATAATAGCCTTTTAGTACAAGCAAGGGACGAACACATTCAGGCGCTTCTCGGCATGAGGCGCCGTTTGTATGCTATTTCCATGAGG
>CAZEMW010000729.1:0-2253 GCA_964513105.1 uncultured Fibrobacterota bacterium | reverse complement strand
CCAGGCGCTTTCGCAGCCGGTCGACGCGCCGAATGGGGTTTTCGGACAGGCACTAAATAAACAGGAGGAGATGTGGGTAGATACAATCCCCGTGATATCGAGCCGAAGTGGCAGCAGCGGTGGGAAGATGAAAAGGCATTTCGAACCCCGACCGATCCGCGAGACTGGGAGGGGAAACCCAAGTGCTATGTGCTGGATATGTTCCCCTATCCTTCGGGAGCCGGTCTTCATGTCGGTCATGCTGAAGGATACACGGCTACCGATGTCGTTGCCCGGCTTCGACGGATGCAGGGCTTCAACGTTCTCCACCCAATGGGGTGGGACGCTCTGGGGCTCCCTGCCGAAAGAGCGGCGGTCAGGGAGGGTATCCATCCTTCGGTAATAACAAAACGAAACGTCGACAACTTTCGCAGACAAATTCGGCGCCTGGGATTCAGCTACGACTGGGAACGGGAAATAAATACATCTTCACCCGATTACTATCGGTGGACACAGTGGATTTTCCTCAAGCTGTTCGAAAAGGGGCTCGCCTACATGGAAGACGTGCCCGTTAACTGGTGTCCGGCGCTCGGGACGGTTCTGGCAAATGAAGAAGTGAAAGACGGCAAGTATGTGGAAACGGGTGATGTGGTTGAGCGACGCCTGATGAGGCAGTGGATGTTGCGCATTACCGAATATGCCGAGCGCCTTCTGACCGATCTGGAAGATCTGGACTGGCCCGAATCAATCAAGGAAATGCAACGCAACTGGATCGGGCGCTCGGAAGGTGCGCTGGTTCATTTCGAAATTGCGGATCTCGGTGAGCACTTCACCGTCTTTACCACCCGCCCGGACACCCTGTTCGGTGCGACCTATGCGGTTCTTGCACCCGAACATCCGCTGGTGGCACAGGTTACTACCGATGAGCAGCGAGAGACTGTTGGCCAATACGTCGCGGCGGCAAAAAACAAGTCCGATCTGGACCGTACCGATCTGCAGAAGGAGAAAACCGGAGTATTTACCGGAGCGTATGCCGTTAATCCCTGCAACAACGAGAAAATACCGATCTGGGTGGCCGATTATGTTCTTATGAGTTACGGCACGGGAGCCATTATGGCGGTGCCGGCACATGATGAACGCGATCACGAGTTCGCAAAGACGTTCAATCTTCCTATCGTGGAGGTAATCTCCGGAGGAGAGGTGTCGGTACAGGAACAGGCACATGCCGGCGACGGGGTTCTCGTCAACAGCGCCTTTCTCAACGGGCTACCCGTCGATGCGGCCAAGGACAGAATTATCGCATTCCTTCAGGAGCAGAAAAAAGGTGAACGTCGGGTACAGTACCGGTTGCGAGACTGGCTTTTTTCTCGCCAGCGGTACTGGGGAGAGCCGTTCCCGATAGTGCACTTGGAAGACGGCACTACCTTCTCCCTCAACGACACCGATCTGCCCGTCACCCTCCCCGAAATCGACGAATATCGTCCCACCGACGACGGCCGCCCGCCGCTCGCGCGTGCCGGTGACGACTGGCTGATGGTGACCTTACCGGACGGAAGGACCGGGATGCGTGAAACCAATACCATGCCGCAGTGGGCGGGATCGTGCTGGTATTACCTTCGGTTTACCGATCCAAACAACCTTGACCAAGCCTGGAGCCGAGAAGCTGAAAAGTATTGGATGCCGGTCGATTTGTATGTCGGCGGGGCAGAGCATGCGGTGCTGCATCTTTTGTATGCCCGATTCTGGCATAAAGTCCTGTATGATTGTGAGCTGGTTACAACACGGGAACCGTTTCAGAAGCTGTTTAATCAGGGCATGATTTTGGCCTACTCGTATCGTGATCCCGGTGGGAAATACTACTATCCCGATCAGGTCGAAGAGCGTGACGGAGAGTGGTATGTCAAGGATTCCGATACAAAGGTGGAAACCCAGATCGAAAAAATGTCCAAATCACGCTATAACGTGATCAATCCCGACGATGTAGTTGAGCGCTACGGTGCCGATGCAATGCGTATGTACGAACTGTTCATGGGACCGCTAAGCGTCGGTGCTCCCTGGCAGATGAAAGGCGTGGAGGGAATCTACCGTCTCCTGGAGAGAACCTGGCGTCTTGTCGTCGAAGAAAAATCCGAAAAACTCAACACCCGACTCACCAATGATGAGCCCTCGTCGAACGAGGAATTGTGGCGTCTGCTGCACAAGACGATTCGCTCGGTCACCGAAGATACCGAGTCTATCGACAAAATGAATACTGCAATAAGCAAGCTGATGGTG
>CAZEMW010000728.1:0-2255 GCA_964513105.1 uncultured Fibrobacterota bacterium | reverse complement strand
TGAACAAGATGTACACTCAGAGCACCCGGCCCCGGCCCGACTTCCACAACCGGTTCTCCCGGCTTGGCCGGAACCGCGTCGGCAATTCTACGTGCATGGAATTTTGATACAAGGAAGTGCTGTCCCAGGCGCTTTTTTGCACGTGTCTGCGGTACCTTCGCTCTAAAATCGTTCATCGAACTCCGCAACGAAACGGGGAATCATAAGTCTCCAACCGGTTGAGACGAGAGAAAACCGCATATTGGTATGCAACGTATGGCAATTTGACGTAACTTTATATACAATTTAGTTTTAGGACTCCTGTTCATGCTCTTCGGAGAGGTCTGCTATGACAAAGAGACATATACTGCCCACGATACTTCTTGCACTTATTGCGTTCTGCGGCTCGGAGAAAAAACCGGCAACGAAAGAGAAAGCCGCCACGCCGCAATTCATTCCCTTTGTCCCCCCCTCCGATTCCACCGTTACCCGTACTCAGCTCGAAAGCTGGATAAAAGCCAATCCGCTGCTCGATTCCCTCAGTTACCTGTACAAAGACTCCTTCCAGGTCGACCAACCCGCAACGCAGTTGCGCCTGCAGCACGATTTCGTGCGGGCGCAAGACAAAATCTGCGTCAGAGTGGGACTTTCGGGTGGATACCAAGAATACGTCTGGGTACTCAAAAACGCGGGCAATCCACGAAACAAACCCATCTTGGACTCACTTGGACTGAGCAGATAGACAACCACATGGGACCCACCCACCGTTCGTATTGAGCCCAGTCGAAACATGAACGGCCCACGGAACACACAAATCAAGTCCCTTCGAGGACCTCAGGGCGAACGGGGGACTCACGCCTCTCCCTGAGCCTGGACATACAGATCCTTAAGCCGCTTCAGCGCTCGCTGAGAGCGTTTCTTCGCAGCTTCAAGAGAGCACCCGATCGCATCCGCAACCTCGGGAAGGGTCATTCCTTCAACTACTTTCAACTGTAGAATCCGACGATCTTCCGGTTTTAGTTTGGCTGTCAGCCGACGCATCGTCAGGGATGTTTCATGATCCTGTTCTTCAGATTCACTGATTTCACCGGAAAACCGGTCGAGCAATCCGGTGATTCGTTTGTTTTTTCGGCAGGCATCAATGCAGGTGTTACGCAGAAGGGTGTAGAACCACGGGGCAAACCGCTGTCCGGTATCGAATCGGTGACGGTATCGAATAACGGATATGAATGTCTCCTGGACTGCATCTTCGCAGGCGGCGATGTCGTGCACGTAGGTTCGGGCCACGGCAAGCGCAGGTCGCCGGTACCGCGTCACCAGCTCTCCTATCGCTTCATCCGCACCGGAAAGTGCGAATTCGCACATGAGTTCTTCATCCGACGCATGTTCAATTTTCTCCGCCGGTTGTCGGAAACTACCCAAATTCATACCCCATGGGTCCGGCCGGGCCGGATAGGTCAAAGATCATAGGTCAAAGATCAAAGGTCAAAGATCAAAGGTCAAAGATCAAAGGTCAAAGGTCAAAGGTCAAAGGTCAAAGGTCAAAGGTCAAAGGTCAAAGGTCAGACTTCGGCTCCGCTCAGTCACCGAAGGTCAAAGGTCAGATTGGCGGCGGATTATGGTGAATCTGCCGCGAAACAGAATATCTTCGATAAAGTAATACAGTCCGGCAGAACGTGGCGCGAATCTGCCGGACTGAGAGAATTTAAATAATTTCCGGGAATCTGTACGTGTAAGGTCTTCTGAAATATCAGCCCTCGACAAGCGTCCCGTTCTTCAGCACAAGGGCACGCTGCGCATAATCCGCCACTCGGGCGTCATGGGTAACCAGCAACACCGCTCCGCCTTCTTCCGCGAAAGCCTTCAGGTGCCCCAGAACAACTCCGGCATTGTCACCGTCGAGATTACCCGTGGGTTCGTCGGCAAGGATCACTCCCGCCCCATTAAGCAGTGCTCTGGCGAGAGCGGTTCGTTGGCGTTCTCCGGTGCTGAGTTCGGCCGGCACATGGCGGGCACGATCGACCAGATTGAACTTCTCGAGAAGCTCATGTGCGCGCTTTTCAAAACCGTTTTTCTCCCGGCTTACGGCAAGCGAAGCTGCAAGAACATTATCCAGGACGCTCAGGTACGGGATAAGGTGGAATTGCTGAAACACAAACCCGACATGTCCCGCCCGATAGCCGGCTCGCTTCTCCGGAGACAAAGCATAGAAATCCTGCCCGTCGACCACAACCGTTCCGGCGTCGGGGGCGAGGAGTCCACCCGCGCTCAAGAGC
>CAZEMW010000727.1:0-2276 GCA_964513105.1 uncultured Fibrobacterota bacterium | reverse complement strand
GGCTTCGCTCACTTCGGCAAGCTCAGCGCATCGCAATACGGCGCTTCGCTCGGTACCCGGCTCAAAGGTCTAAGATCAAAGGTCAATCTGATTGTGCTCTTTTTGTGGACGCCGAGCGCGGAGTGCCGGTTGGGAGGCCGGCGGTCCGTCGAGGCGGCGTACTTCGGCACGCTCACTTCTGCACGCTCAGTGCAACGCAGCGCGACGCAGCACAAGTCGTGACCGGCCTCCGCGGGACGCGTCATTTCGCAGATATCTACCCGGTCTGTTCTCTATTTTAGTGCCGTCACCACCCGTGAAACACACCTGGCGCAGGCAGATGGACTCGACCACCGAAAGCAGACTTACCTTCCCTCATCCCGATTCCTCACCCGACAACTTACCCCCGCCTCCTCAAAAATCCTCCGATACACCAGCAGTTCTTCTTCGGAAGTATCGGGGGCGGTGTTGTACGACGGGTCCAGGAGGGGGACTCGTTGATTGAGTGGTTGGAGGTATACGATGTTTACGCCTGAGACAAGTCTTGCCATCTTTCCTATGCGTTCACGGTCCACGATTTCCGGGGCGACCGTGATCCGGACTTCTCCGTTTTCACCGGCCCGACGGACCTGTTCGATAGAACGCTCCAGGCTGTCGGACACGTCGTTTCTTGAACAGTCAAGGTACTCACCGTAGTATTTCGGAAGTGTTTTGAGATCGAGCGCGAGGTAATCGGGTGCCGCGGACTCAATCACCTCGGGACGGAGTCCGTTGGTATCGAGCTTGATACGGTATCCCAGTTGTCGAATTAGGGGGATAAGCTCAAGTATTTCCGAATGAATCGTCGGCTCTCCCCCACTAAGGACAACTCCTTCGATCAGGCCACGCCGCTTCTCCAGAAACGACCAGACTTCATCGGAGCGATCCGCGATACTCTCCCGGCCTTCGGCAAGATTCGGATTGTGGCAATAGGGGCACCGAAGATTGCAGCCGGAAAAGAAAAGGACGGTCGAAACCGTCCCCGGAAAATCAATAAAAGAATTTTTGAGCCAACCGCCAAGGCCGTTTATGCGGTCTCGCACGTAACCCCCTCGGGACTGTCGGTCACCCGATCGTCGGTACTGGTTTCCTCTGACGATGCGAAGGCTGTTCGTTCCTTGAACTCGGACTTTTTCCCGAGATTCCAATTCTGGACAGGACGATAATACCCTACAATACGAGTATACACTTCCGTTTCTTCACCACAATTGGGGCAGGAAAACTGCTCGCCTTTAAGATAGCCGTGACGAGCGCAAACAGAAAAAGTCGGAGTCACGGTGAAATAAGGCACCTGGTAGTTTTCGGCCATTTTGCGGACCAGTTTCTTGCAGACCGTTACATCGTCGATACACTCGCTGAGAAACCCGTGGAATACCGTACCACCGGTGTACTTGTTTTGTATGTCGTTCTGCATTTCCAAAGCGGTAAAGATATCATCCGTCGCGTTTACCGGCAGTTGGGTGGAATTGGTGTAGTAGGGGTTCGATCCGCCCGGAATTTTCATCCCGGGAAACCGTTCCCGGTCGGTTTTTGCCAGGCGGTACGAGGTCCCCTCACCGGGAGTGGCTTCGAGATTGTACAGGTGACCGGTCTCCTCCTGGTATGTCCTCAATCGATCCCTCATGTGCCCGAGAACCTCGATCGCAAATTCGCGGCATTCCGGATCGGTGAGATCCTTGCCCATGAAATTTACCACCGACTCGTTCATTCCAATGAGCCCGATCGTGGAGAAATGGTTATTCCAGTGGCGCAGATACCGTTGGGTGTACGGGAACAGCCCTTGATCCATCAGTTTAGTAATAACCGTTCGTTTCACCTCCAGGGAATCACGGGCAATATTCATATAGTGATCGAGCTGAGCATAGTAATCCTCTTTGGTAGTCGACAGGTAGCCGATTCGCGGAAGGTTAACCGTAACAACCCCGATAGACCCGGTGAATTCATCGGCCCCGAACAGTCCGCCGCCGCGTTTGCGCAGCTCTCGTTTGTCCAACTGAAGACGGCAGCACATCGAGCGCACATCCCCCGGATTCAGATCCGAATTGATAAAATTCTGAAAATAGGGAGTGCCGTACTTGCCGGTTATCTTGAAAAGGAGATCGGCGTTCTTGCTGTCCCAGTTGAAATTCTTCGTGAGGTTGTAGGTGGGAATCGGATACGCGAACCCCCGCCCGTCGGCATCCCCCTCAACCAGGACTTCGAGAAATGCCTTGTTGATCATGTCCTCCGGCACGCAGAAGGACATGCGCATGTACCCT
>CAZEMW010000726.1:0-2282 GCA_964513105.1 uncultured Fibrobacterota bacterium | reverse complement strand
CCATAACCCAGAAACTCAGCATAGATCTTTGCATTTCTTGCCAATGCATGTTCCAGGCTTTCGAGAACGACGATACCGGCGCCTTCGCCCATGACGAACCCGTCGCGCTTAATGTCGAATGGTGAGCTTGCCTTTGCAGGAGTGTCATTTCTCGTTGAAAGCGCTTTCATATTGCAGAAACCGGCCATTGCCAACGGAGTAATTGTCGCTTCCGCTCCACCGGTGACTGCCATATCCATCATTCCGGTTTTTATCCCCATGAATGCATCGCCCATTGCATGAGCTGCGGATGCACATGCGCTCACAACACAATAGTTCGGCCCCTTAAAGCCGTATTTCATGGACACCATACCCGAAGCCATATCGGAAATGAGCATCGGAATCAAGAAAGGCGAGACCCGGCGGGGACCACGCTCAACCAGTTTTCTGTGTTCGGTCTCCAATGTTGAGAGTCCGCCGATTCCCGACCCGATTATCGTCCCACAGTTCTCTCGGTCCCCTGTGGACAGGTTCTCTATTTTTGCGTCCTTGACGGCCTGATCGGCGGCGGCAATGGCCAGAAGAATAAAACGATCCGTGCGCTTTACCTCTTTAGCCTCCACAAAATCGCTGAAGTCGATATCGCGCACCTGCCCGGCAATACGGCACGAAATGGCTGAAGGATCAAATGCATCCAGGGGCCCGATACCGGATTTTCCGGCACATAAGGATTCCCAGAAAGTACCAACATCGTTTCCCACCGGACTGACTACACCCATACCGGTCACTACCACTCTTCTCGACATGTACCGCTTACCTTCCACCTATACTGGTTATGATAACCCCTCTTCAGCATCCGAGTGCATCAGAAGTATGCCGCATCCATCTCGCGGTACTCTTCCGCATGGTAATCATCTTTCGCCCGGAACCGACCGGGGACCGGCAACCTGCCGACCACACTATTCCCGAATGCTCTCAACTCACGTGAACAACTCGGATGAGGATAGTAGCCGTATATAGCAAATCGGCCGGCCGAGAGAGATTTATAACCTCTCCCTTCGGACCCGCCGATGATGCGATACGGAATGTTCAATACCGCAACTATTATAATTTGCTGTCTAAATAGTCTATCGCGTCTTTAACCGATTTCATCTTTTCAGCGTCCTCATCGGGAATCTCAATGTCGAACTCGTCCTCAAACGCCATGATCAGCTCAACCTGGTCAAGAGAGTCGGCACCGAGGTCATCGATAAATGAGGCCTGTGGTGTAATCTTTTCTTCACTAACACCAAGCTTCTCAGCGATGATCTGCTTGATTTTACCTTCTCTTTCGCTCACGCTCTGCTCCTTTCAAGGATTTTCCAATGAAGTCCATATAAAATGCTAATTTGCACATTACATGACAAGCCCGCCGTCCACCGTCAGTACCTGACCGGTGATATAGTCGGCGAGCGAAGATGAAAGAAACGCAACCGCGTTGGCCACATCGGTGGGCAAACCAAGCTTGCCCAGTGGGATGTTGGCGATCATGCGCTGCTTTTCGTTCTCGGGTATACGCTCCGTCATGGCGGTCGCGATGAAGCCCGGTGCCACGGCATTCACCGTTACACCTCGACCGGCCAATTCACGGGCCAGGGTCTTAGTCAGCCCAATCATACCGGCTTTCGAGGCCGAATAGTTCGCCTGACCGGCATTTCCCATGAGCCCTACGACTGAAGCAATATTGATTATCTTGCCGCCCCTGGCCTTCATCATAGGGCGACAGACCTCCTTGCTGCACAGAAAGGCACTTCGGAGATTTATGTTCAGTACCGCGTCCCAATCCTGCTCCTTCATTCGCATGATCAGACCGTCACGGGTAATGCCTGCGTTGTTCACTAAAATATCTATTCCGCCAAATGCTTCGACGAAAGATTTCACCAGGTTTGAGACATCCTCACCATTTGACACGTCCGCTTTAAACCCTTCGGCCCGACGGCCGAGACCACGCAGATCCTCTGCGGTAGCGTTCGCGGTTTCTTCATCGATGTCACAGACTGCCACATCCGCTCCCGCAGCGGCAAGTCTGAAGGCGATCTCTTTGCCGATTCCCCGACCGGCGCCGGTTATCAATGCTTTCTTATTCTCGAGCTCCAACATGGGAAAAACTCCGTTTGTTGAGTTTGCGACCTGGAAAATCAACCGACGAGAGAATATAAATCATCAACCAGGGAACAGGGAACGACCTTCAAATCCGAGCAACATTTGCGCGCCAATCCACGCAAAACACTCCCCGGACCGATCTCGACAGCACGGTCAAGCTC
>CAZEMW010000725.1:0-2286 GCA_964513105.1 uncultured Fibrobacterota bacterium | reverse complement strand
TGGCGACTGAGGTCTTCCGGAAGGAAGGTCCGCCTTGAAGGAACACCGTGAAGTAAGCCGGTTTGATCCACAGAATCGTCGCGTTCCGCTTCACACCGGATAGTCAAATACGGGGAAGCCAACCGCAATTGGCACTGCCCGGATTGACCAAAACAGGATACCCGTAAACCACAAACGACCGGGCCGGAATATGCCATACAACAGACGACAATTTCTATCCACTATCGGCGGGTGTGCCGCCGCAACAGCCGCATTCGGATGTGCCGGTACTCGAAAAGGCGAGAAACTACCGCGAAAACCCAATTTTGTAATAATTTTCACCGACGACCAGGGGTATCAGGATCTTGGCTGCTACGGGTCTCCCGATATTCGCACCCCGAACATCGACCGCATGGCCGAAGAGGGGTTGCGATTTACCGACTTCTACGTGTCTTCATCGGTATGCACGCCGTCACGTGCCTCGCTCCTGACCGGCTGCTACAGCAAACGTGTGGGAATCGACACGGTATTCTGGCCCAAAGGAGACCAGCGTTACGCCAACACCCCGGACAACTGGAAAACCGGTCTTCATCCGGATGAAGTCACGATCGGCGATATGCTGAAACCTGCCGGGTACTCGTCCGCGTGCATCGGCAAGTGGCATCTCGGCGACCAGGAACCCTTTCTCCCGACCAACAACGGTTTCGACTACTACTTTGGCGTTCCCTACTCCAATGATATGCTTCCGCTGCCACCCAACAAACGGGGCAAGCCGGGAACCAAGTATGCAGCGATCATGCGGAATACCGAAGTGCTTGAACAACCCATAGAAGACATGAGTACGCTCACTGCCCGGTACACCGAGGAATCAATTTCGTTCATTCGTTCCTGCGCCGAGACCGAAACACCTTTCTTTCTATACCTTTCCCACACCATGCCCCATACCCCCCTTGCTCCCGGTGAAAAATTCGCGGGTACGAACGAGAGGCGGGGACCGTATGGTGAGGCGGTCGAAGAGATCGACTGGAGCACGGGAGAAGTACTTAAGGTTTTGAAAGAACTTAATTTAGACGAAAATACCATTGTTGTATTCGCCTCGGACAACGGCCCGGCGCCACCAAAGAAAAACAAGATTCTCGGCTCGGCGCTCCCTCTCAGCGGGACAAAATTCCAGACTCTCGAGGGCGGTTTCAGAGTGCCCTGCATTGTCCGGTGGCCCGGAACGATACCCGCCGGCGTGGTAACCCGCCGGCCGGCCACAACGATGGATCTTTTCCCAACCTTTGCCGCTATTGCGAATGCCCCAATGCCCGAGAACAGAATTGTCGACGGACAGAATATTCAGGGATTCCTGGAGGAACCAGAGAAGACCGATTTGGACCATAAGCCATTGTTATACTATCAGATGGACGGGTCTCTGCAGGCAATTCGGGACGGTAAGTGGAAATACCACCTCGATGTGGATCAGCCGGAATGGGGTGATGCCGAAATACGCGACGCCCTTTTCGACATGACTGTCGATCCCGAAGAGAAGAACAATATCGCCTCGGAGCACCCTGAAGTGGTTGAAAAACTGAAGGTTACGGCAGAGAAAATGGACGCCGAGATTCGTCGGAACAGTCGTCCGCTGGGTCATCTGGACAGTTTGTCGACCTGATTTCGGTCGAGTATACGGACCGGGTGCCCATTTCAAACTCCGGTAATGGGGAGACTCCCCCGGCTCAACGGTGTACGATCGTGCGGCGGATCAACTCATGATTTTGGAGGTTGATTATCGACACCAGGTAGACGGAGGCGGGGTGGGAGGACTCTGAAAAGGTTTTCCGAAGCAGTTCTGCGAGCAGGGAGACTGAACTCAATACACACCTCCTCATGGGCGGCCACAATCGGTATTCTGCACGAGAATACCGGGCTTTCAAGAGGTGATATGAGAAAGGCATATCCCAGGCCCGGCAGAGCGATTCACTTTGCAGGTAATCCCGTTTGTACCGAACCTGTTCGAGACACGAACGGCCCATAGGAGCGCCCATCTCAGATTGAGAATATACGATCAGCCCTTTTGCCGCATCTCACCGATACCGATCGCCGTCTGAGAGATCCCCAAAAAGCGACTCCTGAATTGAGACAACCGTTACCGGCTGCCCGGTGGATTCCGGTATTATTCCGGCTATGAATCGAAATGCCGTCGGAGTTAACGATGTTCATCCCCGATACTTTCTGTGCAAGAACGTAGCTTTCCGGGTATCATTAGACTGTCTGTCTGACAAATCCACGCTTCACTTTCCCGATGTATGATCGGGACTCACT
>CAZEMW010000724.1:0-2290 GCA_964513105.1 uncultured Fibrobacterota bacterium | reverse complement strand
TTCCACCACCACTCATGCCGCCCATAAGCTCATTCGACGCTTCCTGAACCTGTTCCTGAGCGTTTGAAAAAGCCGCCAACACCAGATCTTCGAGCATCTCGACATCATCGGGGTCAACCACTTCCTTGTTGATCGATACCGATTGGACTTCGCTGCCTCCGTTCATCACGACTTTAACCATTCCACCGCCCGCAGTGCCCTCGAACGTCTTACTGTTGAGTTCCTGCTGAGCCTTCATCATCTGATTCTGCATCTTCTGAGCCTGCTTCAGCAGCTTTGTAATATTCTTGGCCATAGAATCACCTTTCTCTTAGATAATTGTCGGCTTATACTTCTGAGAACGGAGGAAAAGACCGAATTGTGCCCGATTGCCGGCATCCGGCAATCGCAATTACACGACCTCTCCGTCAAACATTTCCAGTACGTTCTTGATTATCGGTTCATTCTCGATATCATCTTCCAGCGAAGGAAGCATATGTCGTGAAGCTGTAGGGGGCTTTTCGGTCGATTCGGACGAGTCTTCCTTTTTCGGTTTTTCGAGAGTGATATGCAAATCGAGCGGTTTACCCGCTTTTCGGGCAAGCATTTTTTCTACGAATTCGCGATTCGATTTCTTTGTGACTTCCGCAAATTGAAATGAACAACGAGCCGGGAATCGAATGTCGAGACTTTTCGCCGATATCCCGGCTACATGCGACATGGAAAGAAATGAACCCAGCCCCGGACGATCTTCCATTATGGCTTCTACCAGGACGGGCCAGAGCTTTGAAGGTTCGGGTTCTGATGAATCCTGATCGGCGTCTTCGTCGTCCCTGAACGATTCGGCCGCACTCTCCCGGGGGACCGAAGCCACCCGAGCCTGCGGTTTCTGGTTGGGCTCCGGCTTTATGACCGCTACGTGGGGCTTTGGGGGGGCGGATTCAGTTTTTTTTTTTAACTCATCGGGCTGGGAGTCGGATTTGCCGGGCTTTCCCAGAGCGGAGAGAATATCCTCGATGGTCACGGTCGCATCCATGTGGACGAGTTTTAGAAGCGCGATCTCGACCACGAACCGCGGGAACGTACTGTGCCGAAGCTCCGATTCCGCCGTACGAAGGATCTCGATCATCCTCAGTAGGTCGGATTCCGAAAATGCGGCCGACGACCGGGTGAAAGAATCTCGCACCTCCGCGGGCACATCGATTCGTCGGCTCTCGAGTATCCCGGGGATACGGGAGAACAGCAGATTCCGAAGGTATTCCTGAAAACCTGCGACAAACTCGTGAAGTTCATAGCCTTTGTAGAGGATGTCTTCGATTGCCGTGAGCACCGGTTCGGCCTTTTTCTCTGCTATCGAATTCATGATCGCGGCATATGTCTCAACCTCTACCAGTCCGAGGACCGAGCGTATTTCAGCTTCTTTGAGCTCGTCGGGACAGAATGAGTATACCTGATCGAGAAGACTCAGCGCATCGCGCATACTACCGTCTGCTCGTCGAGCCACCAGAAGCAGCCCCTCACGGTCGAACGGGATCTCCTCTTTTGTGCATATTTTTGTCAGCTGATCCAGTATTTTTTCGGTCGAAATCCGCCTGAAATCATACCGCTGGCATCGGGAATGAATGGTATCCGGGATTCGCTTCGGCTCGGTGGTGGCGAATATGAATATGACATTCTTGGGAGGCTCTTCAAGCGTTTTCAGCAATGCGTTGAATGCCGCTTTTGAGAGCATGTGCACTTCATCGATTACGTAAATTCGATGCTTTCCGCCCATCGAAGAGTAGTTCACATTGTCACGCAACTCTCGGATGTCTTCGACGGAATTGTTGGAGGCACCGTCGATCTCAATCACATCGAAATTGGAGCCGCCCATGATACTTTTGCAGGAATCGCATTCACCGCATGGTTCGGGAGTAGGACCTTTTTCGCAGTTCAGTGCCCGGGCCAGAATACGTGCCGTAGTGGTCTTACCAACACCGCGAGTACCGGAGAAGATGTAGGCGTGGGCTACGCGGTTCTTCTCAATGGCTTTGCGTAATGTCTGGGTAACATGCTCCTGTCCGACTACATCATCGAAGGACAACGGACGCCATTTTCTTGCAAATACCAGGTAACTCATAAGCCTAAACCACCGTTGGGTGAGGATCAGAGATAAGAACACATCTCGGATCCGGAATCAAAGACCCGGAACAACTATTCATTCCGGATTCCACAGATCTGGAAAGCCCCCTGGTAGGTATAAAAAAGGGGCCAAGTAAACCTGCGGCACACCAAGGTCCTGCTTACCGTTGCTCCCTTCCGGGCCTGGCGG
>CAZEMW010000723.1:1236-2295 GCA_964513105.1 uncultured Fibrobacterota bacterium | reverse complement strand
CCTGATATACATCGATTCGTCCATCTCAATCACCTCGGAACACCAGAAATCCGCTCTTCGGGAGGCCTTCGATATCATTGTCACGAACGGATCATTTTCCTATACTCGTCAACTACGCAACTTACTGCGTCCTCTGGAGATAGCATCTATAGGTCAGATGCATAACGGCGAGACTCAGGACTCCCTCACGGGTAACATTTCCTATGCACGGGTGAATAACGGGATGATACAATACCATATGGATAGTCGTGAGCAAATGCATGTGCGTCGGATTATTCCTCTCGCGACTGCATCGTCGGGCGACTCGAACGGGTTCTCCGATACCACTCCCAAAAAGTAGATTTAAGGATACATATGGCAACAATGCAAGAATTGCTGCGCCAAACCGTAGACCTAATGGCTTCGGACCTTCATCTGACCGCCGGTGCTCCTCCCCTTTTTCGCGTGGACGGACGACTGGTGCCGCATGCCGGCGATCGGCTTAGCCCGGATGAAGTTCTGAAACTTGCGTATAGCGTAATGACGGAACAGCAGCGGAAAGGGTTTGAGCAGAAAAAAGAGATTGATTTTTCTTTCGGAGTCCAGAATCTCGGACGATTTCGCGCTAATGTCTATCTGCAACGCGGCTGCGCAACGTGCGCATTTCGACAAATACCGCCTGCGATTCAAACATTGAACGAACTTGGATTGCCGCGGGTCGTCAGTAAGCTTGCGGAACGTCCCCGGGGCCTGGTGCTGGTGACCGGTCCGACGGGGAGCGGTAAGAGCACGACTCTGGCCGGTATTGTAGATAAGATCAACACCGAACGCGAAGGTCACATTCTTACAATTGAGGATCCAATAGAATTTGTTCACCGGCACAAGCGCTGCATAGTGAATCAACGAGAAGTCTCCCACGACACCGATACATTCACCTCGGCGCTGCGGGTGGCTCTTCGACAGGATCCCGATGTTGTTCTCATTGGTGAGATGCGTGATCTGGAAACAATTCAGGCGGCACTGACAATTGCCGAAACCGGGCATTTGACTCTTGCCACACTGCACACGAATTCGGCGGCA
>CAZEMW010000723.1:0-1226 GCA_964513105.1 uncultured Fibrobacterota bacterium | reverse complement strand
CACAATCGGTAAATAGAATTATTGATGTTTTCCCGCCGGATCAGAAGGCTACTGTTCGAGCACAACTTGCCATGGTCCTCGAGGGCATTGTCAGCCAGACACTCATCCCGCGTATTGGAGGTGGTCGGGTATTGGCCTGTGAGGTGATGATCGCCAATTCCGCGGTTCGCGCTCTTATTCGAGACGATAAAGTACATCAGCTTCAGGGCATTATTGAAATAGGCCAGCAATACGGAATGCAGACAATGAACGCCGAACTGGCGAAGTTATATAATCGCCGGGTAATCTCCCAATCGCATGCGATTGGCCGAAGCCCAGATCCGGAAAGCCTTATGAAATTGCTTAACTAGTGTCTTTCCGGAAACACCCGTTCATCGAGCGGAGTCGAGATGAACCCCTGTTTCCGGCCGAAAACGGGCACCTCGACTCCGCTCGGCGTCCGTTTTCGAGGGTTTCCGGACAGGCACTAACCGGCTCGTATTCCGGTGTTTTGCCTTTCAGGCCGGTAGTTCAGCAATCCGGGGTCACCCGAACCGGCACGTACTGAAAAGGCTCAGCAGGCGACATTAGAATCAGGCGACATTAGAATAGTGACGTCGCCGTTTATCGGAAGTCCGGTTCATTTTTTGGAGTCTTTCTATGCCAAATTTCAGCTATGCCGGCGTCATGCCGTCAGGCAGAGAAGTCCGCGGTGAGATCGATGCAGCAACTCGCGAAGAGGTCATGAGTCTTCTTCGGAAGAAGAAGATTCGTGTGGTTTCGGTGCGTCGTAAAACCGGTCTCCCCAACCTTGCGGAACTGGGCCAGATCGGCGCCACGGTGAAGCTTCAGGATCTCAGCCGCTTCACCAGACAATTCGCCGCAATGACCTCGGCGGGCCTGCCCCTGGTTCAGTGTATGGATATTCTGTCGAATCAAAGCGAAAACAAAATGCTCGCCAATGCGATTCGTCAGGCATCCACCGAAATACAAAGCGGTAGCTCGCTGGCCGAAGCCCTCGGCAAGCACCCCAAAATATTCAGTACCCTTTACTGTAACATGGTTTCCGCCGGGGAAGCTTCGGGTAACCTCGATGGTGTGCTGTTGCGGCTTGCCGAGTACCAGGAAAAACAGGCTGCCTTAATACGAAAAATTAAGGGTGCCATGACCTACCCGGTAATTCTGGGTGTCGTCGCCGTCGGTGCCTCTGCCCTTCTCCTGACTTTTGTTGTGCCTCAATTTGCGGA
>CAZEMW010000722.1:0-2298 GCA_964513105.1 uncultured Fibrobacterota bacterium | reverse complement strand
CCGAAAACTCCCGAAAATGGACACCGAGTCCCGATTTTAATCGGGAAGGTGCCCATTTTCGGCCTCAATCGACGGGTTCATCTTCCCGAAGCTGATTCGGGACTCGATGAACGGGGTGTTTTCGGACAGGCACTATTTGGCGATGATGAAACGGATTAACGCCTTGAGAAGGCCGGGCAACCGGTACAGGATATAGATGATGGATTTTTCCGACCAACAGCTCGAGCGCTACAGCAGGCATATTCTTCTGCAGGATGTTGGGGTCGAAGGACAGGAGCGAATCTCGAATGCCAAGGTTCTGATTGTCGGAGCAGGCGGACTTGGCTCCCCCGTGGCGTTGTATCTTGCGGCGGCAGGTGTCGGTACTATCGGTATTGCAGATGCGGACACGGTCGACTTGTCCAATCTGCAACGCCAGATAATCCACTTCACGGAGGATCTGGGTGTCCCAAAGGTCGAATCGGCCGTCAGGAAGATGACGCGTCTCAATCCCGACATATCCGTTCAGCCAAGAAAAACTCGGCTTACGGCGCAAAACATCGCCAAGGTCATTGCCGGGTACGATTTTGTTGTCGACGGGACCGACAGCTTTCCATCGAAGTTCTTGATAAACGATGCCTGCACGATGGCCGGGATTTCCTTTTCACATGGCGGGATTCTCAGGTTCACCGGTCAGGCTATGACCGTTGTCCCCGGGAAAAGCGCGTGCTATCGGTGCGTTTTCAAATCCCCACCCCCCGTGGACCTGGTGCCGAGTTGCCGCGAAGCGGGGGTTCTGGGCGCAATAGCCGGCATGCTCGGTACGATTCAGGCCGCCGAAGCCTTGAAATTCGTTACCGGGGCCGGCGAGCTTCTTACGGACACCATGCTAACATTTGACGCTCTCACGATGGACTTCCGCAAAGTACGACTGAAAAGAAATCCCAAGTGCGCCCTCTGCGGCGACGAACCAACCATTACCACGCTCTATGACGAAAAACAGAAGGAATGCGGTATCTAGCCCGGGATTCGTGAATCGAGGCGTAATCGGCAAATCAGGTGCCTTGACCAATTACCGACGAAGCGTTGTTATCGACCGAGCACCGGCGGGAAACCGAAGCTTCATTCTTCATCCTCGGAATTGTTTACAGGCTCTTCACCGGTGTAGAAAAGCTTTTGGAGATACTCCTCCCGATCGGTTCCCTCCATAGCCTCTTCGGTCGAGTACTCCTCCCGAAGCGCCGTCAGGTAGCCCGCATCTTCATCGGTCACCGGGGCTTCATCCGCCAAAGACACAAGTCGTCCAGATGCGCCGTACCCATTCTCGTTGCTGAAGTCGCCGGATTCCGTGGAAGAAAACTCAATAGCGATTTGCCGAAACCCGGGATAATCCGCACAATCACCGGACGATACATTATCGTCTATGATCCGGGTATCCTGCGTGTCGCCTTCACTCGCAGCACGAAAATAGGGGTGGCTCGGACCGTGAACAAGGTTTCTGCGCACCACTCCCACCGTACCGGCATCGAGTCTGAAGGAAATCGAGGACTGCGCCTGCTCGTCCAAACGAGATCGGTCCACCAGCGTATTGTCTTCCACGATGGTGCACGAGTCGCGAGAGGTATTGCGCTCCGATCCGTCTTCCGTGATTTCGTGTGTAAGGTGAATCCCGGTTCGAGAGAAGTCCAGGATGCAGTTGTTGCGCACGGTATGCCCGGTACCGGCTATGCTGATTCCGGCGCCGCAGCGTTCAATGCGGTTATCGCTCATTGTAGATGCTCGCCCCGTGCAGATTTCAATGCCTTTGTCTCGGCAATCCTCAATCCGGTTCTCCCGCACGGTGGTATCTCCACATCGGATTCTCACGCCTGATGAGGAACAGTGTGAAATCCGGTTTTTCTCTACGATGTGACCAAAAAGCGCGCTTTCCACATTGCCGCCGCCGACGGCTATACCGTAATCGTAATTACGAATGGTGTTTCCCCGGAAAACATGGTCGGTATTGAGAGCATCATGGTTGGCCGTATCCCCCTCGGAAATCATTAGAGCGATGAGGGGGCCCGCCGAAGAACTTCCGGGTCTTCGGGTTTGAGGAGTACGATCGAAGGAGCAATTCTCAACCACATTGCAAGTTGCCCCCGCGCCGCCGATGTACAGAGAGCATCCCTCCCCGGTTCCTCCGCAGTTCATGAAGCTCAATTGCTAACATATTTACGGCTATCCGGTATAAAAATAGGCTTCATTCTCAATTTTCACGTTGCGGTTATGAAGGAGGGAATTAAAAGGTTAGTGTTATGACACTTTTTCTAACCACTGAGA
>CAZEMW010000721.1:0-2302 GCA_964513105.1 uncultured Fibrobacterota bacterium | reverse complement strand
AGCCTACACCAATTCTCACTCAAGAGAAGAAAACGGGATTGTATTCAAGATCGCCACCGACCAAAGCGTGTATTCGTTAGGAGAAAAACTGAAAGTAAGGTATTCGATTCACAATACCACCAACCAGGAGGTCTCGTTCGGTCCGCATTCCGGTACCTGTGCGTATGAACTCACTCTTGATTCCGAGGAAAACGGCACCCAGGACATTTCCGGCAACATCGCCTGTACGGACGACCTCGTGTATACGAATGTCGCATCCGGGGATTCAGTAGTATTCGAGTTTCCTCAATACCACCTGACCGAGGTCCTGTCCACCCCTGCACTGACCGCCTGGGTTGCCGGCGCAGAAAACACCCAGGTTTCAGTCGGAATCGATATTGAGCCGGCTACTTCCACAACAGGGAAAAGCCGTATCGCCGGAAAAACCACCAGGTCGCGCATTGTCGCTACCCCCAACGGCAAGACTCTTCGTATCTCGCTGGGCAGATCTCAGGCAATTCAGGTAACGGGGTTCCGCCTGAACGGTCGGCGGTTTTCCATGCCGGGAATGAACAGGAATCTGTCGAAGGGCGTGCATCACATTAAGCTGCCCGGTACGGTGGGCGGCATTTCAGTCGTTCGAATAGAGGCGGAGGATTTCACAGAAACCGTGAGAATACCTTCGCTTGGAGCAGTACGGTAACCCGCCGAGGCTGAATGCGTGTCCCAAGTGCGCCGAAAGCGTGTGTTTCGGAATGGGGGTGGCAATATTGACATCCCGTTTTCCCCGATATATTTTATCTGGTCTATTGCGGGGATGCGGCATGTACCGCACCCCTGATAACCGACATATTGGAGTGTAGCTCAGTCGGCAGAGCAGGTGGCTGTTAACCACCTTGTCGGGGGTTCAAGTCCCTCCACTCCAGCCATTAAAAGTCCCCGGAATTGGCGAAAACAAGCTGATTTCGGGGATTTTTTTGTTTATAGGGACGAATTGCATATTTTCCCCATACTCTCAAATACCCCCCGGTTGTGTCCTCTTTGTGTCCTCCAAACTGAATCGCCTTCGCCGACCGGTAGGAATCCTTATGCCGATAGCGTGAGAGCATTGGAGTCTTCCACCCGGCAACGTTCATGATCACCCGCTCCGGATTCCATGCTCCAACGAGCGGCCTTCAGAAGTATTCACGCTCCAGGGAGAACCCCGCGTGTTACCATAAAATGTCCTCTGAAAGCCCCGGCATATTCCGGTAAACTCGGTCCAATAGCGATAGCCTGCTGCTCGGTTCAGGAGCCGGGACCGCCGTGGGTTTGAACAGTTCAGGCGTACGAAATATCGGAGGACGGAGTCAAGGTGTCGTTTCGTTTGAGTCAGAAAGAAGTGTTTTGTTGAATGGACGCCCCTTTATGAAAATGACAACTATGCCACCAATAGGAACCCCTGTTATAATCGTGGCAACAACAGGTTGCCCGTTCCTCAATCCGTAAGCGGCCAGAAGCAGGAATGCTATCACAAGCGCAAATGCGAACACTGATCCCAGTCGTTCAGCTCGCAAGGTCCCTTCAATAATCTTATTTTCTTTTGCATGCCGGTGCGCCGTTTCTTTCTCCATGGTGGAGATAATTCTATCAGCAGCGCCCGGTAAAATGGCTTCATATCTCTCCAACTGCTCAGCAGGGGGAAGGGGCCCGGAGTATTTCGAAGCAAAAACCGTTGTAGTGGAGAATTCACCTCCTTCACCACTACGGGTTACCGCATCGCCAGGACTAAATGTTATGTCCTTCTGCGGTTCAGAGGTCCCACTTTCGGAGTCAGATTCCATGTCTTGGGGGTTAGAACCCTCTCCATAGGGGACAGGGCCCTCCATCATTCTTGCTCCAGCTCAAATTTTTTCATTGCACGACGAAGATCTCCAGCCACTTTTACCCAATCTCTACCGATAGCCTCCTGTACAGATCTACTGCGAATCTCTTTCAAAAGCGCATCTCTGTCGTGTTGGCCATATATGTCCAGGATCTTGGCCGCTCCGCGAAAAAAAGCCCGGTTTCTCAAAGCTTTTGCAATCGTGGTCATTTTTCTTTTCTCCTGTTGGTAGCCACTGAATGTGTGTCAAAAATTGTACCGGAAAAACGCAGCTCATTCAATAATGATTTCGGAAAAGGAGGTGCAGAATTCTGTTTGTTCTTTGCGCCTGAATACTCACTGTTGAATATAATTAATAGCGTCCGGATGCAATTGGTGCCTGTCCGAAAACCCCATTCAGCGCCTCGACCGGCTGCGAAAGCGCCTGGCTTCGTTGTCCCAAGCCGTTCCGGGCGGAAG
>CAZEMW010000720.1:0-2305 GCA_964513105.1 uncultured Fibrobacterota bacterium | reverse complement strand
GTCTCAAGCCGTTCAATATTCGGTCTATGCTGAAATCAACGGCACCGGTATCGGTCGGATCTCCAAAATTGATGCACCATTAACCTGCAGTGTAACCGAGTTCGTTAAAAGCTTCAAAAATGACTGCATCGGAACAGTCGTTGCATTCGCCTCTATCCACATTCTAGTTCAGTAATGGGGCTAATACTGCTCGACGACATCTTTCCACCCCTCGCTCACATACACCGATCCGGAACTGTCCACCACTATGCATTCCAGGCTTTCACGAGCGCGGATGAAAGATAGAACGGAGTCGGCGGGCAGGCAGAAGAGCCCGGTGGACAGAACATCGGCGAGCAGTGCATTCTCGGCCCGAACGGTCACACTTTGATTGAGTCGGCAGGAATGTCCCGTGCGCGGGTCAAAAATATGGTGATAGCGGATGTCCTCGTGAACATAAAACCGTTCATAATCACCGCTTGTCACCACCGCCCCGGAATCCAGGGGGAAGGCTGCAAGAAGCTGCTTGCGACTTCGGGGGTGTTGTACCCCGACTCGCCACGGACGTCCGTCGCTTCGCGTGCCTGATACAGCGATATCTCCTCCCGCCGAAATCAGAAAATGATGATGACCGAAACGCTCCAGAAGCTCTCGCAGTTCAAGAAGCGCATACCCCTTGGCTACGCCTCCCACATCGACCACAACGGTACCGGCCGACCGGTGGAGATAGGTTTCACCATTTCCAGCTAAATGCAAGCGCGTATAATCTACTCTCTCCAGGGCCTGCTGAAGTACCTCTTCGTTGGGGATAGTCAATGCGGTGTCCGCTTCACCGAAGCCCCAAAGCTCCTTGACCGGCAAAATGGTTATGTCAAAAGCACCGCCGAGTGTATCTCCGTATCGTATACCGATTTCAATAAGTTCGGCAAGGGTGGACCGTAGCTTCACCGTATCGGCCGTATCAAGGTTTAGCGCCCGGACCTCCGAGGAGGGGTGGGTCTGCGAATACCGCTGTCCCCAGTCGGTCAGAAGCGAATCAAGCGCCGACCAGGTAGGTTCGAGTTCTTTCTCTTCTAATTCGGTCGCAATAGTGATATCCACAACGGTGTCCATCCGAAAAAATCGTCGAGACACATGGGCGGGCTCATCATCGGCGCAGAAAAGAACCAAAGCCGTCGGAATCAGCATGAGAAGACTACGTACTGTATACAGCTGCTTTTTCAATCGCATAATCCACCATTTCGGCCCTGTCAGCAACATCCATCCCCCTCACCGCAACAGGCGGTTTCTCCCCCTCGAGCCTTGAAAAAGGCGGCGGCACAACCAACCCCCGATCGAACAATCAGTGCCCCGTATTCACAGTTCTTCGCGCACGCACCGCATTCGATACACATATCACGGTCAACAATTCGCACGCGTTTGCCGTCACGAACGAACACTCCTCGAGGGCATACGGAAAGACACATCCCACATCCGGTGCAACGTTCACTGTTCAACGCAAGAGAAGCTACAGATCGCAGATAGCGCAATTTCAGAATACCCCCGCAATGGACAGTTTGGCGGTACCGTATAGTTCATGCGGAACCATGTATCAACTCGGCAACGAATTGCCCCCATGTGGTCGGCAACGGTCCAGCGATTATCAACAGTTTCTATTCCGCGTGCCTGAGGACCACAACAGGTTTCGGTTTTCTCCTGTGTCGCACAACATCCCGACATCTCAGATCTCACCTTTCGAGGCGATTGGTACGAAAGCCGTCCGATTCAGTACGATGCTCCAGACCCGTTATTCGTCTACCCCAAGTTTCGCAGCCGACTCACGGCATTCTGCGTAAGCTGTTACACGATCTTGCCTTGTAAAAATGCTCAAGGTATCTCCCCGGATACCCCTGCGCTTTTTGTAAGGCAATCTCGCACAACACCTTACGCATACTGCTCTAGTTCGACTTCGCTCGGTACGGCGGCTCTCGACTACGAAACTTGGGCTAAGGGAGAAAACCGGTTGAGAGTTGGAGCGCTCGAACACGGTCGACATGCTCGTAAGAAAATATGCTGCGGAAGCCGGATCGGCAAGGAAACGAAAAACTGGGGCCGACCGCATTGGCCCGGGGACATCTCAAACCTACATCGAGCAATTCTGAGCGAGGAAAGCGCGCGAGTCCATGAGCCGAGAAGGTTTGAACCGATCGCAGAGCATACCTGATAAAGGATATGTTCAAGATCGGTGAAATCCTTATCGGCCATGGAGTTTTCACTTCCGTTCCATAAGGAATTCCGGCTATTCAGCCGAACCTGATTATAGTCTCTTGTGTGGTGATGCGATTTC
>CAZEMW010000719.1:0-2310 GCA_964513105.1 uncultured Fibrobacterota bacterium | reverse complement strand
GCGCCCCCGCTTGGCGAGGAGCTTGAGGGTAGGCTACCTTCAATTACGATAAAATCTTTCCTTATTACTACCACCGACCACACGCATACCACAATCCTCCCGGTTCGAAACACAATCCCCAAACACGAAACCTATTGCAGACGCGAAACGTCCCCGGGGCGAAACAATCTCGAATTGGGGAATGCGGATTGCGGATTGAATACGCCCTTCGGGCAAAACCAATCCGAATTCCGAAATCCGAAATCCGAAATCCTTTTGGCCCCGGACGACGACCTCACAATCGCACCGTGTCGTAATGCATTTTTAGGCCCACGGCAGGTTATAAGTTGCGTCCCGGCATTGCTGCCAAAACCACCATTTTCGCCTCAACAAGGCTATTTACCGTTAAATTTTTCGATTTTCCGGCGATGTTCAACCGGAGGGAGTACAGTAGTATGTCGGATCCGTTTTCCAAATCCGCCCTGGAGAATCTTCAGATCACCCGTTTTGTGTTTCATGTGGTGCACGACGACAGCGAGGAACCAACGCTGCTCGAAGAGATCCCGATCGGCGATTACGAGCCTTTTTTTCTGGAACTGGTACTGGACGGGGCCAAGGGCAATCGGTTTCTATTCAACGAAGACAGCAAAACCCGTCGGCATCTGGTCGAGATTCTTGAGGACGAGGCCCTTTTTCAGGAGAAAAGTTACGCCCTTGCCCGTAATTTTCACATTGCGGCGACCGGTTCGGTCAGTCCCGGCGTGTTCTTTTTCATGCGGCTTTCGGGCAATGAGCGGGATTACTTCGCTCTGATCAAATACGACAATCAACCCGTGCTTCGCTATTCCTATAATAAAGGCGAGAAGGTTCGGCTCGATGAATTGACCAATACAATTACTCAGAATCGAAGTGCTTTGCAGAAATCGGCTCTTATCTGCCTCGGGGGTGACGAGGAGGAGCTGATGGTGCGGGACCGTCAGGCATCGGGCGGTGATGTCGCCGCGTATTTCAAACATTTTCTCGGTGCCCGTCGTAAGCAGGGACAGGAACAGATCACCCGCGCGCTTCATCGAGCGGCGGTTGACACAATCAACAAACATGCCGCCGACCTGCCCGACGATCTGATTCGGGATGCAAGTGACCGTTTCGCCGACGTCGTCACGCAGGGACCGCAGGATGTGGACGGGTTCTACAATAATTACTTCGGGACCGATAATCCGGCGGTGCGGGATACGTTCGAGCAGCAGATGCATCGCCGGGGTCTGGACGACGACTGCCCGTTCGATCTGGATGTTGAAACCGCATCACGCCCGGAAAAGCGCCGCTACTCCACGGTAGGCGGCATTACCTTTCAAATACCTCCGGACACCCGGGATGCATTCGAAATCAGGGATTGCTCAAATGGGGATATTGAGATAACGATTCGCACGAAGAAGTTGTGGGAAAGGTGATTTCGTTATTGAAAGGTCTTTCACCGGGGGTTTCGGGATTTTCTATTTCGGGGTGTTTGTCCGACAAATCCACCTCTTTTGTTGGCGTATTATTTGTCGGACAATGAAACTATCTGTTTGGTGGCTGATCCCGCCACCGCGGGACGAAGTCTGAATCTTAGATCTTTGGTAACTGACCCGAGCGCTGTGCCGAGCGAAGCGCCGTATTGCGATGCGCTGAGCTTGCCGAAGTGAGCGAAGCCGAAATGCCGAGGTGCCGAAGTTTGAGCCGGTTACCGAGCGAAGCGCCGTATTGCGATGCACTGCGGCGCGCTGAGCTTGCCGAAGTGAGTCCCGATCATTAATCGGGAAAATGCCGAGGTATCCGGCCTTGCCGGCTTAGGGGGAGTTACTATGGGGCGCCTGAGGCAGGAGGCCCGGAAGGAAGTGCATTGCTTCGTCGGGGTGGTGTCACTGCGACTCCGTGCAGGCGTGACCGGGCTCCACACACATTGGTGGTCGATGGAATCCGACATTCAAATCTGTTTTATTCTTTTGCTCTGCGATGAACTATGAGCCAATCGTACCGAGGCCCGGGTACCTGCACACCAGAAAGAATCACGGTTCGGTGCCCGGAAAGCACGGATTGATGTCGGCCTGAACAAAACCGAAAAGCAGCACGTCGTTACCCCGGCGTGGAAAAGCTTTAGCGATCTTAAATTGGACTTCCCCAAAGCGAGCATCGGCGGCAATGGCCGTGTTGTTTTTGGTATCCATGGCGGAGCTTTCAGGCTTATCGTGAAAATCGAATTCAGAATGAATGCCGTATTTATTCGTTTTTTCGGCACCCATTCGGTGAAATCCTCAGGAAGCTCTGAAAAATTATTGCTCCAGCATAGTC
>CAZEMW010000718.1:861-2311 GCA_964513105.1 uncultured Fibrobacterota bacterium | reverse complement strand
CATTCTGGACTATGTCACCGACGCAAACGATCGGAAGAAGTACCTGGATGATCTGAAAATCGCCAAAACACTGTACCGTGAGCGAATCATGACCGAGATGTTCAACGCGTACATGGATGAGCCGCAGGCCATCCGTAAGGATGTCTTGAGCTACGTGAACATGATTATTGGAATCGATGCCGAGAATCTTGGTCCGGATCGGATGTGGAAGTACAAGGACCCTCAGACCGGGGAGCTGAAGGCGCTGAAGATCGATGAGCGATATGTCAACAGCGTTGAAGAACGGCTGGGTCTTAAAACCCGTGAACAGCGAGATACATTCCGGACGTCGGTGCGAAAGATCTATGGTCAGAAAATCTCGACGGAGCCGAACTACGACTTCATGGACAACCTGGAGCTCGTAAAGGCGGTTACCGACGTGCGCTTGAAATCGGATATTGCCGGTGCCGGAAGTCTGGTGGGTGCTTTGGCGAATCGTACGAATGAAGAAAACCAGAAACTGTACGATCGCATGGTTGAGACAATGCTCAAGAAACTCAATTACTGCACCACCTGTGCCCAGAAAACTATCGAGTACTTCTGTACGCAGGAGGATGAGAGCTGATAAATCCGCCGTTCGGGATTCCCGTTCACCAAAGGGCGAACGGGGGTCACCTGAGCGACGTGCCCGGCCACGTCCTTGAGAAATTTGGTGTCGATTGGTTGTACTCGGCTGTTGATGGAACATCCGGTTTCCCGTAAATCGGGAAAATCGGGCAATTACAAATGGATACGTCATGACTGATCCCAAACGTCTGTATGAAGAATACAAAAAGTCGGGACTCACGCCTCGACAGGATGAGATGATCCGCAAAGAACTCGCCGGTCCGCTGTCACATGAGCACAGACCGGTGCTCCTCAAGAACAACGCTATTACCGCTGAAGACGTCACGGCCGCAATTTCTCAATTCGGTGACATGGCCTTTCTTCAGGACGAGCAACCCGTTCCCACGCAGAACGTTGGGTTGTCGTCAATCGACGAATTGCTCGAACGCGACAAACTTCGGGAAAAGGACGGCTTTCCACGCAAAATCAGAATCGGGAAGCTGATTAAACCGGGCAAGGGCGACAAAAACGCCATTGTCGTGGTCCCGACAACGGTTGAGGAAAAGTTTATCCACGACAACTCACTTCATCCCGCCGCGGAGCGCCAGATGGGTGGCTCGGGAGGAGGTGACGAAGGAGAAGTGATCGGTGAACAACCGGTGCGTCCGGATCAGGACGGACAAGGAACCGGGGCCGGGCAGGGCGAAGAGGGCGAGCATGAGGTCGAGTCCAACGCGTATGAACTGGGGAAAATCCTGTCGGAAAAGTTTGAACTTCCGAATCTGAAAGATAAAGGCTCGAAACGCTCGCTGTCGAAATTTACCTACGACATAACCGACTCCAACCGTGGTTTCGGCCAGGTGAT
>CAZEMW010000718.1:0-851 GCA_964513105.1 uncultured Fibrobacterota bacterium | reverse complement strand
ATCGACAAAAAAGCAACGCTTCGGCAGATAATGAAAACCAATTTTGCCCTCGATCGGATCGACGATGTCGACAACATAAAGCCGGAGGAATTCCTTGTCGCCCCCGGCGATCGAATTTTCCGAATACTATCACGGGAAAAGGAGTATGAAAGCCAGGCAATGGTGTTCTTCGTCCGTGACTATTCCGGCTCTATGGCGGGCAAATGCACCGAGCTGGTGGTAACCCAGCATGTTTTCATCTACAGCTGGCTTCTATATCAGTATGCCAAACGTGTTGAAACCCGTTTTATCGTTCATGATACCGAGGCGCGGGAAGTGCCGGATTTTTATTCGTATTACAATTCCAAGGTGGCGGGCGGAACTCAGGTATCCAGCGGGTACAAACTGGTAAATGAAATAGTTGAAAAAGAGAATCTGGCTCAGGACTACAACATTTACGTTTTCCAGGGAACAGACGGCGACGACTGGGATACGAAAGGGGAACGGTCGATTCCGGAACTCAAGAGAATGCTCGAGTATACCAATCGCATGGGTATAACCCTTGTCGAGCACGGGTATGCGGCCGGTCAGCAAACCGAGGTGCAGCGGTATCTCGAGGGGTCCGGACTTCTCAAGCAGTACGCGGACCTGCTTCGAATGGATATTCTCAGCGAGGATGCCGATGAAAACAGGATTATCGAGAGTATTCGAAAACTGATATCGGTGGAGCAGCCGGGGTAGGCCGGTGGTTTCAGAGAATCTTCCCTTACCCGTTCGCCCTGAGCGTGTCGAAGGGACAGTGCTGGAACTTCGGAACCGTTGGTGCTTCGACAAGCTCAGCACGAACGGGTTAAGGCATGGAAGCAAAACCC
>CAZEMW010000717.1:0-2320 GCA_964513105.1 uncultured Fibrobacterota bacterium | reverse complement strand
CCCCCGTAGATATTGGACTCGCGATGACTGAACACGTTGTGGGCCCCCACGGCCAGCGAGGGCATGAGTAGATGCGTTTCACCCAGAAGTCGCGCTTTGAACCCGGTGGTGAATCCGCCTGCATAGCCGGCGTGAAGATTCACCCACTCGGTTATCCCCAACTCTCCCAGATAGTTTTGACGGAACAGTGCCCGGGCGGTGGTATCCTTTGTGAGGAATCCCTGAAAGCCTAAGACGAATTCTCCGCCCCTCAGTAAGTCCGCATCGGGTACGAGCTGTAACGAACTCCATCGTGTTTCTGCCTCGGCGGCAAAAAACAGGATAAGAGAGGCGCAGATACCCCAAGCAAAACGACACAATTTCGTTTGCCCCACTCTATCTCCCCGGCTCCGGGTAGGAATACTACGGCAGATCCGCGCAGGAGGTACATACGCTTTATGATCCAACCTTCCGGGCCGGTCGGCGGGAACTCCGTTACCGGTTTCTCCCATACCATTTCCCACACCCGGGATCGGTTGATATCAATGACGGAAACGTATGCTGAAAAAGGTAATTTTCAGCGGTTCCGCGGATCGCAATGATCTACTCTGTTTAATTGTACATATCCGAGCCGGAGAAGAAAAGAGCGGGACCCTACGCGTCGTCCTCATCCTCATCGTTGTTGTCGAAAAAGTTCTCGAAATCCTCGTTTTTCCTGCCGCGACGCCCACGCCCGGGGCTATCATTGCGCGAGGCACCCCGTGCAGTGCCCTCGGCCGCCCGGGGCAGCCGATCACGGATTTCTTTCAACAGGCGAATGATGAGATCGTTCTGTTTTACCAGTTTGTCTACATTACCGAACCCGGCCCCGTTTCCTCCACCGGTGCCCGAACGCGGTTTCTGCCGGTCCGGACGCCTTCGCTGTGGTCCGTGGGGCTGCTGCGGTGACTGAAAATTACCGGTATTTTGTCCGTAATTGTAGCTGGCGCTGGGGCTGTAATTTCCTTTTTCTCTGAAACTCCGAGTCTTTCCTCTACCACGCCCCCGTTGGGGATCATCAGCGCACATCGGCCGAACTCCTTTCGTTTTTTCCAATACTGAAGCAGGTTTTATCTTTTTAAGGTAGATGCGCCGGGATTCCGGCGGAACTGCCGGTCGGTGGTTTTCACCTCCCGAACTCACCTTCGTGCAATTTTCGATGCGTCATTAACCCAAGTTTCGCTTGAGGCCATTTTTCTCGCCGATCCGCGCCGGGGGCGGGGTTCTCGGCCGCTCTTCAATGCTTTCGAGGGGTTCTCGACATTGATCATCCCTCTCAATGGGATTCGTCCTTAGGTGCATTCGGCGAAGGCCGTTCTGATCCCCGGACGTGACTGTTTGCCGAGCACACTCGATGGTCAGAACCGCTATGCCCGGCAAGCTTCCGACTCATGGAAGGTCTATGGTGGCCTGCGAATTAAAATTCCTGAGGTATGGTATACGGCAAATCATATTCCAATGGCTATTATATCCACAACTCGTCCTCAAGGCAATGTCGAAATGCGATTTTGGCCCACGGGCTTTCGAGTCATTCGTTTCCTGGATGAACTGAGCGCCATCGCAAAGCCCCTCAGCATGCCGAAATCCAGTAGAGCAGCTCATCCCCCGCTTTGTCGATATCGACGGGATTCTCCATGGAAACGCGCCTCCCCTCGACACGATTCCCAAACCAGGTGCGCTGACGTTTTGCCAGCCGCCGTGTGTTTTGTGCAATCTGATCCTTCACTGATTCAAGCGATGCCTGATCGTCCAGAAGAGCGAATTGTTCACGATACCCGACGCACAAAAGGCCCGGGGAGGTGCGGTGATAACCCGCGGCAATCAATTCCGTGAATTCTTTCTCGAGTCCATCCTGAAACATCCGTTGCACCCGAGTATTAATTCTTCGGTACAACCCGTCTCTGGACATTTCCAGGATAAAAACTTTGAACACAATATCTTCCGGGGATTCTTCGCCGGAATGATGAGAAGAAAGCGGATACCCCGTCTGGTGGTATACCTGCAGCGCCCTGGTTACTCGCCGCACATCTCGAGGATGGATTCGTTCCGCGCTCTTTGGATCAACGGCACAAAGCTCCCGGTAAATGGCCTCACAGCCTTCGTTCTCGGCTCGTTGCTCCAGTTGCGCGATATAGTGCGGATCGGTTGGGACCTGCGTCCCCAGCCCACGACTCAGTGCTTCATAATATAATCCGGTGCCGCCACATACAACCACCCGTTTGCCTTCGGCGTGTCGACGACGAATTGCATCGAGGGCGTCACGACGGAAACGATGAGCCGAATAGCGCTCCGAGGGATCCAC
>CAZEMW010000716.1:0-2326 GCA_964513105.1 uncultured Fibrobacterota bacterium | reverse complement strand
TCCTCCGTCATCGATTATTCTTTGATTTCCTTCTCGGGGTAACGTCAGCCAGTAGTCGGCCACTTCGTTTGGCAGCGCCTGCCAGTACTCGCCTCCATATTTTGCCTGAGCATACTGAAGAAACTCTTTGTAGAATCGAACGGGGTATTGCTCTATCTCATCGTCTCGATCGTCCAGGTGTACATAATCCGGGTGAACATTTACAAGAGCCATTCCGCCGTTCTCGGCAATCCAGTCCAGCTTCTTTTTCCAGGTGATGGGACCGTTCTCTCTCATCAGAACAAACAGAGTAAAATCCTGGGGAAGCGTATACGGCATCTCTACATATTCTTTATTGCTCGAGGGATCATGCACCGTGAACGGGAAAATTGTTCTGACCCCGTCGGGCTGTGGCTCAAACGGATCGGTGTCGAACGTCGAGCAATCGTACCGAATATTCAAACGGGAGATCCATTTCAGGTTATGGTGCATAGCACCGGATCGAAACCCGTGTGCTCCCCATTTTCTCAGATATCCGTTTATCGCCTCCGATCGCTGATTGAAAATTCTCTCGTTGCTGAAAAGTCGGCCGTCATGATTGTAATCGTGCACCCCCACTTCATGTCCGTGGCCCACCAGATGATGACGGATTCTGGGCAAAACCCGATACCGCTCGGGGACGAAATAGAAAGCCGAACGGAACCCGAGCGTTCGCTCCAACATGGCAATCCGCATACAGGCAAATTGCCCTTCAAAATGCTCTACATCATGCGTGAGTATTAGAGCAAATTTCTTGTTGTCGGGCCATCCTCGCCACCACAGCGGGGGCTGAGCCGCCCCGTCGTCAATCGGCCAGGTCTCCAGGTGCTCGGCCCGTTTCAGGTCAATCACTCCCCTTCGCAAAGAAATTTGTGTCTTTCTCGGCAATAGGGGCTTGATAGCGTAGTACATCTTCAATTTCAATGAAGACGGCACAATACTGCCAAGTTCGAGTCCGACTCTTGCCATCATGGTTACCGTACCCCCTCAGCCGACCGCGTCGGTCGTCGAGTAATCGTATTCTGTCCGTTCACTATGACTTACTTGAAATTCCCGAACCGCATCAATAACACGATCCTGTTGTTCGTCAGTCATCTCAGGAAACATCGGCAACGACAGGATTCGTTCGGCCGCCCGTTCGGTAACCGGATATGTTCCCCGCCCCAGTCCAAGACGTTCGTATGCAGCCTGGAGATGCAGCGGGATCGGATAATGCAGTCCGCTCTGGATATTTCGTTCGTTAAGAAACTCCCGAAGTCCGTCCCGGTCGTCTATTCTGATTACATATAAATGGTATACCGATTTCGCTTTCGGATTCTCCATCGGCACGGCTACCCCGGGGATCTTCCGCAGAGCCGATGAATATCGCTGTGCGAGTCTTCTTCGTGCGGCATTTCGATCGTCCAGGAAAGGTAGTTTCTCGGCAAGAAACGATGCCTGGATAGCGTCGAGGCGACCATTGTATCCTTCGGCGGAGTGGACGTATTTCTGGTCCTGCCCGTGATCACGAAGATTAGCCACTTTTGCGGCGGTCTCCGCACTTCCGGTTGTTACCGCGCCGGCTTCTCCACAAGCGCCCAGGTTCTTGCCGGGATAGAAGCTAAATCCCGCGGCGTCCCCCATAGCTCCGGCTCTACGTGTTGATTGACTGTTCGTCGAGTGATACCACGCCCCATGAGCCTGACAAGCATCCTCAACAACACGGCATCCGTATTCGCCGGCTAATTCCGCAATCTCATCCATATCCGCGGGCTGTCCATACAGGTGCACCGGGACAATTGCCGATATTCGCAACCCCGACTGTTCGTGCCGAAGTACGCCCGCGGAATCTCGACGGCACTCATAGGCCAGAAAGCCTCTGAGCTTCTCCGGGTCCATATTCATTGTCTGCTCGTCAACATCAACAAAAAAAGGCTGTGCACCGGCCTGTGTAATGGCCTCCGTCGTTGCAATGAATGTATTCGGTACGGTCACCACCCCGTCACCTTCGGTAACACCGACCGCAAGAAGGGCAAACCGCAACGCATCGGTGCCGCTTCCGACCCCAACCGCATGCTCGGCACCGCAATACCGAGCGAAATCATTTTCGAATCGGGAAACAGCTTTTCCGCCGACAAAGCCCCCCGTATGCAAGGCATCCGAAAATGCCGACATTAATCTGTCTTCCAGTTCCGCATGATGCGGCTTTAAATCAAGAAACGGGACCGTAGGATTAGTCATTATCTGCCCTCCTGAGGAAACGAGCGGGATTCCCCGCTACAACGGTATGCGGTTCTACATCTTTTGTTACTACGCTGCCTGCCCCCAC
>CAZEMW010000715.1:0-2329 GCA_964513105.1 uncultured Fibrobacterota bacterium | reverse complement strand
TCCCTACGCTCTTCTGTGTCTGAGCGATGTATCTGAGCTGCGGAATCTGGAGCGCTCCTTACTCTTGCACCTGGAACGCTTTGCAATGATTGGAGCACAGGCATCTCAGATTATGCATGATCTAAAAAATCCCTTGACGGCGGTGGACGGGTTTGCGCAGATTCTGGCAATGGGAGAACTGGATGAGCTTCAGAGAGAACAGGTAGGTCTTCTTCGAGAAGGAGTCGCCAGGGTTGGAGCCATGGTGGAAGAGATAACGGAAATGGCCTCCGGGCGTGCTTCACCCTCCCTGGATACTACGCGGACATCTCTTAAAGAATTGCTCAACCGGGTGATTGAAAACAACACGATAAACCATAAGATCGTGGTTGACTGTCGCTTTCGTGGTACGGCCGAAGTTGATCCCGTAAAAATGGAGATGGTGCTGGCGAATCTTATCCGCAACGCGGACGAAGCGTTGAGCCGGGTTGAGAATGGACTAATTGAGGTAACGTGTACCGAGTCTTCGGGCAACGTCGTGATCAAGGTGCACGACAACGGCCCCGGGGTCGAGGAATCCGTCCGGAACCATCTTTTCGAGCCGGGTAAGGCAACGGCAAAGAAGGGAAAGGGATTCGGGCTCTTTGGCGCAAAGAGAATCGTTGAGGCTCACGGGGGTACTCTTTGGTTCACCAGTGAACCGGGACACGGCAGTTCCTTTTTTGTACAGCTTTCGGCGAGTCCGAGTGATATCAGTACAAGCGATCATCAAACAAAACCATTCGGAACGTCCCCTAAGTCGAAGGGAGTCGGATGAGCATGGACAGATCACTGCTCGATGAATTCATCAGTGAATCGAAAGAGCACTTATCGACAATCGAAGAAGATTTCATCTCGCTTGAAAAGAACGGTGTCTCGGCCGATCCTGAGCTGGTTAACCGAATCTTTCGAGCGATGCATACCATAAAGGGCAGTGCCGGGTTTTTCGGACTGACCAACATTTCTCAGCTTTCTCACGCGATGGAAACGATAATGTCGATGGTTCGAGACGGTACTCTCGTTCCGAGCCGGAGACACATCGACGCCCTCCTTCAGGGGGTAGATACGTTGACTTCGCTTATCGATGATATCGATGCGAGCAACGATCGTGACCTTAGTGAACTTCAGGCGACGCTTCAGAACATTATTGATGGGAACAACTCATCGGAGGCCGGTGCATCGGCCCCTGAACCCGTATCGGTGGGGAGGGACGAACATGGGAACGAATTCACGATAAGCCGTACTCTCCTGGACTCGCTTCAACCCGAACAGCGATATCTATATCGACTGGAGTACGATCTATCCCTTCTGGAGAGCGAAAATGGCCTCAATCCAATCAAGATCGTTAAGCAATTACAGGAACTGGGTCGAATACTCGACGGCTACCTGACCGGACCCGATACAGACCTGCGTGAAGGAATGCCCGGACAGGCTCTTCATTATCATGTTCTATACGCCACGGTGATTGATCCAGACCTGATTACCGCCGCTGTAAATCTGGGGGATGAATGTGTGCGGCAGATAAATAAAAACGATCTGCAGTTTACTGATGAAAATGAAGATGAATCGGAGAAAGACGGATCGCCGGGTAGAGAGGTCGGAACCGATGAGGGAGAGACAAAAACGAGCATGGATAGTGCTCCAAAAGAAACGGTACCGGAGAAAAAGAGTACTGCAGGAGAACGAAAGAGCACGGGAGAAACGGTTCGCGTGCGTCTCGATGTGCTTGATCAGCTGATGCTTCTTGCCGGAGAACTGGTTCTGGTGAGAAACAGACAGCTTATGCAGATGAACAAAGCAGATCCTGCCTCGCGTACAATAACGCAGCGTCTCGATATCGTTACCAGCGAATTGCAGGAGACCGTCATGCGAACCCGGATGCAGCCAATCGGGAACATATTCGGAAAGTTCAATCGTATCGTGCGGGATCTCGGTAAGAAACTCGGTAAAAAGATTGAAATCCACATGAGCGGAGAGGATGTTGAGCTCGACAAAACAATACTAGAAGCGATTACCGATCCGCTTACCCATATCGTTCGGAACAGTTGCGATCATGGAATTGAGAATCCCGCTGATCGAGTGGAGTTTGGGAAACGGGAAACAGGCACCATTCGGCTAAAGGCATATCACGAAGCCGGACAAATAAACATCGAGATATCGGACGATGGGAAGGGTATTAATCTAGCGGCCGTACGTAGCAAGGTGCTCGAACGAAAGCTTCGGACTGAAGAACAGATGAATCACCTATCGGAAAAAGAAGTCTTGAATCTGATATTCCTTCCGGGATTATCAACCAGCGAAGAGGTGAGTG
>CAZEMW010000714.1:0-2330 GCA_964513105.1 uncultured Fibrobacterota bacterium | reverse complement strand
CGTTGCGGTTCCCCTCCCGCCCTGCCAGTTGCCCACGAGGAGCGTGTCGCGAAGAATACTGATCGTATCTAATACACGACTCGAACTTTTCGTAACGGATGCCGTGGTATTTACCGAGGTAATCGTTCGGGAAGGATCGACAAGATTGCTGTCTTCAAGAATATCTGTGCCCAGATCCGTTCTGTCGTTGCAACTCCAGATGAAAAGGCTCAGTATTGGCGGTAATAAGTATCGTAGTTTCATTGGATTATCAATACGTGAGTGATACACTGCAAATTGCCGAGAGAACCGGTTTTGGGAAAATTGGTTACGGAAGCCTTTCCGATGATTCGGCGACATTGGAAGTCTGACCGAGTATTGGACGCACAGAATCACGCTAAAATAGCATCGGTCCGGCACGATGTCAAATGCGAGCTGCAAATCGTATTCCGGCAGGTATGAGGGAAATTCCCGCGGAAACCGGCATAATAATGTATTTTAACCTGAGTTGAGCGATTCTGAGCGAGGAAAGCGCTCAGCTTCGGCTTGATTAGATCCAATTCCCGAGTTTCGCCCTTTTGGGGGTGGGAAGAATCGATGGGTGCGCCCGGAGTACGGGGCGCATATTCCATTGGCGTCGGACTGAATAGAAGTTGCGGTTCTCGACAGGTATTCTTACTTGCGTGTGCACGTTCCTTTCGTGTTTCACAGGGCTCGCGTGACGATGTATATCGCCCTGTCAGTCCTGTTGTAGCCAATCGGCAACCGGAGCCAACGACCGCATCATCCTCCGGCGTACTCCTTCAGAACCGATCTTACGCTTAAATAGCGGATTTTTTTTGTGAGGTATTCATGCGGGAAATGTCCATACGGCGGCCGGCCGACAGCCATATTCTGGTCTGCGATGATGAACCCACCATTTGTGAGTTTATTAAAGACGCTCTAATAGACACCTATCCACAGGTTGAAACCTGTTTCACCGCGGGAGAAGCGATTCGATTGCTGCGGGAAAAAGAATTCGATCTGGTGATAACCGACTTGCGGCTGCCCGACATGTCCGGAATCGAAGTGCTGCGCTTCGCAAAGGAAAAAGACGAACACCTCGAGGTCATAATTATTACCGGGTACGGTTCGCTTGAATCGGCGGCTGAAGCAATCAATCTGGGAGTTACCTCCTATCTGTTCAAACCGCTGAACCTCGACGACTTTATTGAGCAAGCCGATCGAGCCGTATCGCGTCGACTCTTTCATCTGAAAAGCAAAATGCTTATGACCCGGGACGCGACGCTGGGTCCTGAAGTGCAGGATCATGTTCTCGACGTCACCACGCTCTACTATTTTTCACGTAAGCTGATGCTTTCTCTGGAAATGCCGGAAATCATGCGGGTAATTCTCGAAGAAGCGAATTCACGACTCTCCGGTACTCTGAGCGTGCTTGGGGTACGGTTTCCTTCATTTACGCACATATACGCCATGCCCGGCACAGGGGCAATCGAGCCCGACAACGTTCGTGAGAGCCTTCTGAGAAAAGACTCGGCCACCGGCGATGCCGTCGATCGTGAGGCTATTCGTCGAAAGGAAATCCCCGTGACGGTGTTTGCCGGAAGAAAAGGGGATGAAGATCATACATTCGGGAGCGTCGCCACGTATCCTCTCAATATCCTGGGAAAGACGGTGGGGTTTCTCAGTGTCTTTCTGAAAAAGGGAGTAGAGCTCACACAATCGAGCGAGCAGTTCCTCTGCGTTTTCACCTCTATGGCTTCATCGGTGATTGAACATTCATATTCGGACATGCAGGCCAAACTGCAGGCGAAAACCGACAGCCTTACGGGAGTCGCAAATCACCGGATGTTACACGAAACCCTGGAGCGGGAGATCTCTCTGGCTGATCGAAAGCAGGATCTGTTCTGTCTTGCGTTGCTGGATATAGATGATTTTAAACAGATTAACGACACCCATGGGCATCTGGTCGGCGATGCGGTGCTTATCGATCTTACAAAGCGGGTTACCGGAGTCGTTCGAAAAGGGGATGTCGTGGCTCGGTATGGAGGTGAGGAATTCGCTCTGATTCTTCACGATACCGGTATCGAAGGTGCACAGATTCTGGCACAACGCATTGTCGAAGAGATCGCCGGCACTCCATTCACCTTCTCCGGAACTGAAATCAGGTACACCGTGAGTATCGGGCTGGCGGTGTATAGCGGGAAATCACCGACCGAGAGGGATATCCTGATCGGGGCGGCCGACGCTGCACTATACAAATCCAAGAGGACGGGAAAGAACAAGGTTTCTACGGCCTAAGCCGGCATAGCCGGAAGATCAAAGATCGAAAATCAAAGATCAAACAGATA
>CAZEMW010000713.1:0-2349 GCA_964513105.1 uncultured Fibrobacterota bacterium | reverse complement strand
CTTCAGAGTAGGATGCCGTGAGTCGGCTGCGAACTGGGCCGGGAACGTCCCGGGAGCAGGGAAACACCCGGGACCCTCCCGGGTGCCGCCCAATTACTTGACTCAGGCTCTGGAACGACTCGGTGTGTTCCGTGGTGATCTTCGGTACCCCCGCTTCCATATTCCGAAGGGGCGCGAATCGGACCGGGAATCGGACCAAGTCTGCGGTTCGGAATCCTCAAAGCCCGGATAGTACTCCATTGCGATTCTCTTACGAATGAACCGCTCGATTTTTCGAACGTGCTGTCGTTCATCGCCGGATACAAACGTGATGGCGATTCCATTTGCCGAGCCCCGGCCGGTTCTGCCGATCCGATGGACATAATCCTCGGCGAATGTTGGTATGTCGAAATTTACTACGTGAGAAATGCCTTCCACATCGATACCCCGCGCGGCGATGTCGGTTGCTACCAGCACGCGAAAGTGCCCTTGCCTGAATCCGTTGAGAGCCCTTCGACGCTGTCCCTGGCTTCGATCAGCATGGAGTGCCGCCGACCTGATGCCCTTCCGGTCGAGCCAACCGGCGACTTTATCCGCACCACGTTTCGTCCGTGAGAATACCAGCATATTCGGTATGTCTTCGCCTTTCAGGATATGCGCAAGAAGGCTTACCTTTTTCTGCTGGGAAATGGAATAGAATTTCTGCTTTACACTTCGGGCCGGAGAACATGGTGCTCCGATCTGTATAGTGTGAGGATTTTGCTGAATGTCGCTCACCAGTTGCCGAATCTGGTTCGACATGGTGGCGGAAAACAGAAGCGTTTGCCGTTTGCCGGGAATCTGCTTAATGATCTTTCGAACGTCGTTGATAAATCCCATATCATACATTCGATCGGCTTCATCCAGAACGAGAATTTCCACCTGCGACAGATCGATCGTGCGTCGGTCAATGTGGTCAATCAGTCGTCCGGGAGTCGCGGCCACGATTTCTATCCCTCGTCGTAGCTTTCGTATCTGATCACGAATGTCGGTACCGCCGTAGATTGCCAGGGCTCGTGAGCTTGTCCGCGATCCGTAGGTGATTACCGATTCGACTATCTGTTGCGTGAGTTCGCGAGTCGGCGCCAAAATGAGAGCGCGAGGGACACGCCGACCGGTTCTCTGTTCGCGGCTTTCCTCGAGTCTGTGCAGAATCGGCAGTACGAAGGCGGCGGTTTTGCCCGTTCCGGTTGGAGCACAACCGAGAATGTCTTTGCCTTCAAGCGCAACCGGAATGGATTTCTGCTGAATTTCCGTCGGAGTGTCGTAACCGGCCGTCGAGACACCACGCATGACCGTATCGGTTAGACCGAATGAAGTAAACCCCATGGGTACTCCCTTCCAAACATCCCAGAATTCGCTTTGTATTCCAACAGAACTCATGGTACCCTCTCGTGTCCGAACCATGCTCTGAAACAGCCTTGGGCGGCCTGCCTCGAAACGCATGGAAATCGGATTCACGTATGAAGGGGAATATGGCCCCTGGAATGCATCAACGGGATCTGAAATAAGCTACTGGTGATTGACACGCTACTTTCGAAAGAATGCAAAGGAAGGAAAAACTGAAATCCTTTTAAAACCAGTGCCAATCATCGTAGAGCGGGTCGGGTTACCGGCGATTTTCGCCGGGGCTGCAGTTGCAGAGGGCTAAATATATCTTGTGCCGGGAAAAGATGCGAATAAAAATTATCTTTGTCCGGCCGTATCCCCAGTTACACCGTCCTCCCAACCTTCATAGTTCGTTCACTGGAGGTTCCGGAACTGATGGAGATCGACGGTCTTACGCTTTGTCGTATAATCGGCAGCGCGGCGGTAGTATTCGTGGTCGTTTGGATCGTCTCAATCCTGAAAGCTCAGGCCAAGCGGACCCAGAAACGACTCGGCCTTCGAAAAAGCCGCCATTTTGCACTTCGGCGGGGATTGAATCTAGCCGCAATCCGCAATCCGCAATCCGAAATCCCTAGTCTCTCCCCAGACAAAGCACCCGCACTTCTCGAGCTCCCCCCGACAGGAGGGCTCGCGTGCACTCCGCAATCGTTGCCCCAGTCGTGACTACGTCGTCGACCAGCAGCACCGAGCACCCTTTCAGCAGTTCGCATTTCCCGGCCCGAGGTGCAAATGCGCCCGATGGGTTTTTGAGTCGCTGAGTGCGATCGAGCTTCGTTTGAGTTTTTGTGTGTCTTGTGCGCCGGATCGCATCCGAAAGAATGCGATCCTTCATGCCAAGTCCCGAAGCAAACCCTCGGGCGAGCCACTCCGCCTGGTTGTATCCGCGGCGCATACGCCGAAAAAAATGAAGAGGGGGAGCGGTAATCCACCGTACGCCGTCGG